>CACYHJ010000124.1 GCA_902774165.1 Oscillospiraceae bacterium | reverse complement strand
GGCGTTGCCACTCCGGGCTCGACCGTATATATCTATGACTACGAAGAACTGTTAGGCACTCTGACTTCCGGTTCAGACGGACGCTGGAGCGGCACGGTTAAACTTAAGAATCCCGGAGAATACTCATATCACAGAATCATAGCAAAAGTGACTGTGGGAAAAGATACCGTATACGGTTATACGTATATAAATTATGACCCCTACTGCACTTATCCTGTTGAGTTTTCAATGACATATAACGGCAGAACCTTTGATATGTTTGAAGCAGGACATACAAGTATTTCTCTTGACCCTTCCGTTCCCTTTGAATTCAAGATCAAGCTCAACAAAAACAGGGATGTTGATTCGGTCAGAGTGATCAGCAATGTAAACGGCAAATACAAGCGTATCGAAGCCGAGTATGATTCGTCAATCAGGTGCTGGACTGCAAGCGGATGGTTTGACCCCGACGACAAAAATTATGTTCCGGGGAAAATCAGCATCAGTATCGACGGCTATGAAACAGACGCTGAAAAAAGCCGAGGGCGTCGGTCTTGCTGCGCCTCAGGTGGGCGTGCTGCGCCGGGTGGTGATCGTTGACGTGGGCGACGGCCTTCTGGAGCTGGTCAACCCGGAAATCATCTTTTCCGAGGGCAGCCGCCGCGAGCAGGAGGGGTGCCTTTCCCTGCCGGACCGCGCAGGCGTCACCGAGCGGCCGCAGAGAGTGCGGGTGCGGGCGCAGAACCGCTACGGGGACTGGTGCCTGTATGAGGGCGTCGACCTGAAAGCCCAGTGCTTCTGCCATGAAATCGACCATCTGGACGGGATTCTGTATCCTGACAGGCTTGCGCCGGGAGAAACTCTCTTCCGCACCGAGCCGCAGGAGAAAAAGAAAAAATCATAAGGAGGCGCGGCGATGTACAGCGTTATTTATATGGGGACCCCAGATTTTGCCGTTCCCTGCCTGCGCGGTCTTGCCGACGCCGGCGCCGGGATCCGCCTTGTGGTCACTCAGCCGGACAAGCCCGTGGGAAGGAAGCAGATTCTGACTCCCTCCGCGGTCAAAGCCGCAGCGACAGAGCTCGGCCTTGAAATCTATCAGCCGAACACGCTGAAAAGCGACGAGGCCTATGAGCGTCTTCGCGCCTGCGACGCGGATTTTATCGTCGTGGCGGCATACGGCAAGATCTTGCCGCCTCGGGTGCTTGCTCTGCCGCGGATCGCGCCGGTCAACGTCCACGGTTCGCTGCTGCCGCATCTGAGGGGCGCGGCGCCGATCCAGCGGGCGGTCATCAACGGCGACAAAACAAGCGGCATTACCACCATGCTGATGGGCGAAGGGCTTGACACCGGGGATATCCTGCTGCAGCAGGAAACGCCTGTCGGCGAAAGCGAGACCGCGGGCGAGTTGTTCGATCGGCTTGCCGCCATGAGTCCCGCGTTGCTGCTCAAAACGCTGGACGGCCTCGTCGCCGGAGAAATCAAACCTGTCCCGCAGGATGATTCCGCCGCCGATTACGCGGCGATGCTCTCCAAGGAGGAAGCCGTGATCTCCGCCGACGCCGACAGCGAAACCGTCTTCAATCAGATTCGGGGCATGAATCCGTGGCCCATTGCTTATACTGAGTTTGAAGGGAAAAAATTCAAGATTTATTCCTGTGAAAAAACACAGATGGAGAATCCGGACGGCAGAACCGGCCTGCGCGCCGTCGGCGGAAAGCTTTATTACGCCTGCCGCGACCGGCTGCTTCTGCTCACAAAGATACAGGCCGAGGGCGGGAAGCCGATGAGCGGCGACGCGTTCCTTCGCGGACATGCCGTATCGCCGTGATCCGGACTTCCGGAGCGGACAAGTACGGCAAAACCGATCAGGTGAAACAAAAATCAAGGAGGCATTCCGATGGGCTTTCGATTTGGCTACGGCTTTGATATTTATTATCTTCTTCTCGTCGTCCCGGCCCTGATCCTTTCGATCATTGCGCAGATCCGGGTGAAAACCGTTTACTCGAAAATGGCGAAGCGCATGAACACAAGGAGACTCACCGGCGCGCAGGCGGCCGCCGCCGTGCTGCGGCATTACGGAATCTCCGATGTGCGCATCGAACGGGTCGGCGGGAAGCTGACTGATCATTTCGACCCGAAAACCGGCGTGATCCGGCTCTCGGAGGGGGTATACGACTCCTGCTCCGTGGCTGCGGTCGGCATCGCCGCCCACGAGGCGGGGCACGCGGCGCAGCACGCGGAGGGCTACGCGCCCATCCGTATCCGCAACTCTATCGTCCCGGTCTGCAACATCGCCTCGTGGGTGGGCATCCCGCTGGCGTTCGTCGGGTATTATTTCAGTATCGATCCGCTGATCTGGGTAGGCCTTGCGCTGTATTCCGTGATTATGGTTTTCCATCTTGTGACGCTTCCCACCGAGATCAACGCCAGTTCCCGGGCGCTTTCCGTGATCCGGGAAGACGGGCTGGTGAACAGCGACGAGGAATATAAAGACGCGAAGAAGATGCTGACTGCCGCCGCCATGACCTACGTTGCGGCGCTGGCGACAAGCCTGGCGAGCCTTCTCAGACTGCTGCTGATTTTTACCGGCAGGAGAAGAAACTGATTTTTCATCCCGGAGGGACTCATGCAGCAGAGGATCAACGCAAGGCGGCTTGCGTTTTCCGTCCTGTCGGAAGTGGAAAAGGACGGGGCTTATTCCAATATCGCGCTGAACAAGGCCTTTTCGGAGCATCTGCCGGATGGGCGAGACCGGGCTTTTGTCACCCGCTTGGTCTACGGCGTGCTTGAGAATAAATTGACATTGGATTATCAGATCCGGCAGTATCTGCGTCAGGGGATTCGCCTGAAGACTCCCGTTCGGGTGCTGCTGCGTCTGGGCGCCTATGAGATTTTGTATCTCGACGGGGTCCCGGCGCGGGCCAGTGTGAACGAGTACGTCACGATCGCGCGGTTTGTCGGCGTTTCTTACGCCGCCGGCATGATCAACGCGGTCCTGCGCAGGATTTCCGAGCACGGACTTGTGCTGCCGGAGGAAAACGAAGAGCATTATCTCAGCGTGAAGTATTCCGTCGCTCCTGCGATTCTGAGCGTATACGAAAAAGAATTCGGGGATGAGACACCCCGGTTCCTTGCCGCCGTCTGCGGGGAAACGCGGATCTACGGCAGAATCAATTCCTTGAAGACGGATTTTAACGGGTTGAAAGACGCGCTGTCCGCTGAAGGGATCGAAATTTCCCCTGTTGACGGTGTGAAGGACGCCTTTTATTTCTCCGATTCCGCCGCTTTTCAGAGCACGAAGGCGTTTTCGCAGGGCCGGTTTTTTATTCAGGATCTCTCCGGGATCTGCGCCGGGCTGCTTCTTGCGCCGGAACCGGGAATGAAAATTCTCGACGTCTGCGCGGCGCCGGGAGGGAAAAGCTTCTCCGCCGCGATCGCCGCTGGCGGAATCGGAACCGTGATCAGCCGGGATCTCCATGAGCACAAAATCGCCCTGATCGCCGATCAGGCAAAGAGGCTCGGCTTACATAATATCGACGCGCAGGTGGGGGACGCGCTGAACACGCCGCCCTGCGCGGAATTTGACCGCGTGATCTGCGACGTGCCCTGTTCCGGGCTCGGCGTACTTCGGAAAAAACCGGAGCTTCGTTACCGGGATCTCTCCTCCATGGAGGAGCTGAAGGATCTGCAGTATCGCATCCTCTGCGCCGCCGCGGGCGCGCTGAAGCCCGGCGGAAGAATGGTTTATTCCACCTGCACGGTGACCCGGGAAGAAAACGAGGCGGTCGTAACCGCGTTTCTGAAGGCGCATCCGGATTATGTTCCGGTGCGGGTCCCGCTGCCGTACGGCAGCGAGAGCGACCCCGGCGTGCGGTTTCTGCCGCAGACGGACCGGTGCGACGGGTTTTATGCCTGCGCGATCGAACGAAAGGATTCGTAACATGAGCGAAAAGACCGATATTGCGTCCCTGACCGCAGGGGAGCTTCGCGAACGATTCGCCGCCATGGGGGAGCCGGGGTTCCGGGCGGATCAGGTATATCGCTGGCTGCACGTGCAGCGGGTGATGGATTTTGCCGAAATGACAAATATCTCAAAGGATCTGCGAGAAAAACTTGATGACGAATTTGTTATATTTTCCTGTGCTATTGAAAAAAAACTTGTTTCCTGCTATGATGGTACGGTGAAGTATTTGTTTCGCCTGAAGGACGGGGAATTCGTTGAAACCGTCGTCATGCGATATAAATACGGCCTGTCGGTCTGCGTGTCAAGTCAGGTGGGCTGTTCCATGGGCTGCGCCTTCTGCGCGTCCGCCATCGGCGGTTGCGTGCGCAGTCTGCGGGCGTCGGAGATCCTGTGGCAGGTCTATGCCGCAGGCCTTGATCTTGGGGAGCGTATCTCCCACGTGGTCATGATGGGCATGGGCGAGCCGCTGGTTAATTACGGCAGCGCCGTACGCTTTATCGAACTGATTACCGGACCTGTGGGGCAGAACATCGGCGCAAGAAATATTTCTCTTTCCACCTGCGGAATCGTGCCGAAAATCTACGAGCTGGCAGCGCTTGAGAGCGGGATCACCCTGTCGATTTCCCTTCATGCGCCCAACGACGAGATCCGTTCGCGCCTGATGCCGGTCAACAACCGCTGGAATATCGAAGAGCTTCTCAAAGCTGTTCGGTTTTACATCAGGAAAACGGGACGTAGGGTTTCGTTTGAATACACCATGATCCGCGGCGTGAATGACAGTGAGGAATGCGCTTCGCAGCTGGCGCAAAGGCTCAGGGGTATGCTGTGCCACGTCAACCTGATTCCCGTGAATTCCGTGAGAGAAACGGGAATGCGCGCTGCGCAGGACGCGCAGATCAGACAGTTTATCGCAGTGCTGGAGCGCGCGGGCGTTAATACGACGGTCCGGCGGACGCTGGGGGCGGATATCAACGCCTCCTGCGGGCAGCTGAGAAAGGCAAACCAAGAGAAATCAAACAGTAAAGAGGGTTGAAACAGATGAGATTTTCCGGAAAAACCGACGTCGGTAAGGTCAGGGCAGAGAATCAGGATTCCTTTGAAACCGGCGAATTCCCCGGCGGCGTGTTCGCCGTCGTGTGCGACGGTATGGGCGGCGCGGCCGGCGGCAGCGTGGCAAGCTCTCTTGCCGCCTCCGTTTATAAGCGGGAACTGGAAAGCGCCTGTGCCCAAGGGCTTCCCGACGGCTCGGCGGGGGATTTTATGACCGCCGCTGCGGAACGCGCCAACGCCGAGGTCTATGATAAATCGCAGGCGGAGCCCTCCCTGAGCGGAATGGGGACTACCATTGTTTCCGCCATGATCGTGGGAGAGAAGCTGTTTATCATTCACGCCGGCGACAGCCGGGCGTATCTGTTCTCGAATGGATGCCTGAAGCTGCTGACCAAAGACCACTCCGTGGTGCAGTCGCTGCTGGACAGCGGATACATCACCCCGGAGCAGGCGGAGCATCATATGTATAAAAACCTCATCACCCGTGCGCTGGGAACCGAACCGCAGGTCCCGGTGGATTTCAATATTTATTCCATTGCCGACGGGGAATATGTGCTGCTGTGCACCGACGGCCTGACCAATTATCTCAGGCCGGAGGAGATTGCCCGCATCATCGGCGAGGGCGAATTCGACGGCTGCGCGGACGCGCTTGTGCGCGCGGCTAACGATAACGGCGGCGGCGACAACGTGACCGCTGTTATCTTCGGCAAGCAGTAAGGAGGCGGCAGCATGGAAAGTTATATCGGCAAAACATTGGGCAACCGTTATGAAGTGCTCGACCGGCTCGGCGAGGGCGGCATGGCCGTTGTATATAAAGCCTTTGATCCGATGGAAAACCGCATTGTGGCGGTCAAGATCCTCAAGGAGGAGTTCCTTGCCAACGAGGAATTCAGCCGCAGATTCAAGAACGAATCCAAAGCCATCGCGATTCTCTCCCATCCGAACATCGTCAAGGTTTACGACGTGTTCTTCAGCGATAAGCTGCAGTATATCGTGATGGAATACATAGAGGGCATCACGCTCAAGGATTATATCAAACAGCAGAAAATCGTGGACTGGAAAGAGGCCGTGCATTTCACGACCCAGATTCTGCGGGCGCTGCAGCACGCGCATGACAAGGGCATTATTCACCGGGACGTCAAGCCCCAGAATATTATGGTGCTCAAAAACGGCAACATCAAGGTTGCCGATTTCGGCATTGCCCGCTTCAGCCGTTCCGAAACCCGCACCATCACCGAAAACGGCGCCATCGGCTCCGTTCATTACATCAGCCCGGAGCAGGCCAGCGGCGATCTGACCGACGCCCAGGCGGATATCTATTCCGTCGGTATCGTGCTGTATGAGATGATCACCGGCAGGCTGCCTTTTGATTCCGCGTCCGCGGTGTCGGTCGCGCTGATGCAGGTCCGGGCGGAACCGGTGCGGCCCAGGGATATCAACCCCATGATTCCCATCGGGCTCGAGCAAATCACGCTCAAGGCCATGCAGAAGGATAAGGCCGTGCGGTATCATACCGCCTCCGAGGTTCTGATCGACCTTGACGAATTCCGCAGGAATCCCGCCATCAAATTTGATTATCCGCTTTCCACCGTTCCGGGCAACGAAGGCGTGTTCCAGCGCCGTCAGAACGACGTGCGCATCAGCGATCCCGTCCGCCGCGGCTCAGACGGCGAGCAGCGCAGGGGCGTTGCGGAGAACGATCCGCACGCCGGCGCGATGGATAACGAATACCGCCGCCGTCAGGCGCAGCAGAGACGGGAAAACCCGGTGGTCCGCAAGCCCGCGGATGAGGAAGAGGAGGACGACGAACCCTCGGGCAGAGGCGCCGCGCTGCCGATTCTGATCGGTGTGTTTTCCGCGCTGATTGTCGGTCTGATCGTGGTCGGCATCTTCTACTTCAAATCAAAATTCACCTCGAAGGAATTCGAGATGCCGAGTCTTGTGGGCAAGATGTACCAGGACGTGATCGACGAGTATAAAAATATCAATTTCGTCGACCCGAAATACGTCTTCGACGCTTCCTTTGCCGAGGGGCAGATCACCGAGCAATCCATTGCCGCCGGCACAAAAATCAAGCCCACCACGCAGGTTCAGCTGTCTGTCGCTTCCAGCAAGGAGGCCGTGGTGGTTTACGACGTGGTCGGATATCAGTATACCCGCGCCTCGGAGATGCTGAAGACCAGCGGTCTGAGTGTAAAAATCGAGATGGAAAAATCCGCGACGGAGAAGGAAGGCACCGTTCTGCGCACCGAGCCTGCCGCCAATACGCAGGTACAGTACGGCTCCACGGTCATCCTATACGTTGCAACGATTGACGAAACCGTGCCCATCCCCGTGCCGGATCTGGTCGGCAAAACCTATGAGGAGGCGAAGGAGGCGCTGGAGGCGATCGGCCTCATGATCGGCGAATCCACCGAGGGTTACGGCACGGACGAGGACAAAGGCAAGATCATCGATCAGGATCCCTCTTATAAAACTGAGGTGAAATACGGCTCGACGGTCGACGTTGTGATTTCGAAGGGCGCCCGCAAGGACGTGGACGTCGAAATCGCGGTCAAGCTGCCCGATACCGGCGAGAGCGCA
>CACYHJ010000123.1 GCA_902774165.1 Oscillospiraceae bacterium | reverse complement strand
GCATGAATACCACCGGCGTGATCGCAGAGGATCTTGGCTTTGAGGCCAATTATAAAGCGGCGAGAGCGGCGGGCCTGAAGGTCGGCCTGTTCTTCTCCTCCTCGGCGATGGAGAGCGCGCAGATCGTCGAAGAGGTCAACTGGGTCCTCGGGCGGATCAGCGCCGTCGGCGCGCAGCTGGCGCTGCCGGTCTTTTACGCGCCCTATTCCGCGGCGAAGAAATCTCTCTCCCGTACGGTCAATACACGCCTTGCCTCCGAATTCTGCAAAGCGCTGGAGGATAAAGGCGTTCAGGCGGGCGTTTACCTGCCGTATGACTGGACGACCAAAAACATCGGCTTTGATACTCTGGGCAATTACGCCCACTGGATTGCCGATTACGGCGACTACTGCAACTTCACCGCGTCGTACGATATCTGGCAGTATGTGGAATTTGCCGCCGCGGACGGCGTTTCCGGCAAGATCGGCCTGAGCTATATGTTCCGCGACGTTACGGTGCCGGGCGTTATGCCCGAGCCTACCTCGGAGCCGACCAGTGAGACGCCGAGCGAGCCGACCAGTGAGACGCCGTCGGAAACACCCAGCCAGACCGAAGCGCCCACCACCTCCGTCGTTCCGGTCCCAGAGCATAAGGAAGGCGCGTTCCGCACTGTCGTTGCGCCGGGCTGCGAGACCTGGGGCATGGAAGCCGCTTTCTGTGAGGACTGCGGCGCGCTGCTGCACACAAGACTCATCCCCCCCGTCGGCCACACCGAAGGCCCGTGGGTCCGGGTAAGCGAGGCGACCGAGACTCAGAAGGGGCTTGCGTTCAAGTACTGCACCGTATGCGGCCAGCTGGTCAGGGAGCATCCCTACGGCCTTTGCGATAAAGAACACCTGCACGCCTACGGTCCCTGGACGGTCGTGGACGGCGCCAGCGTCCTGATCGAGGACGCGCAGAAATATCCCGACGCCGGGGCCGGGGAGCCCATGACCGCTCCCGCGGAGGAGGGCGTCACGGCGGTTCCCGCCGATAAGGAAGCTGCGGCGATCGACCCGGCGCTGGTCGGCAAGTACCCCTGCACGTCGCAGCGTGAGCAGATTCTCGTCTGCGCCGAATGCGGCGAGCTGCTGGAGCGTACCTACGCGCTGCCCGCGGCCCATACGCCTGCCGCGGCGCATTCCGTGACGCCCGCCGACTGCGAGACGGAAGGGCATGACGCGACGGTCTGCGCGGTCTGCGGCGCCGTGATCGAGGACGTGATCACTCCCGCATACGGCCATTCGGTCAAGGACTGGACGGTCGTCCGGGCTGCGACCAAGGACAGCGACGGCGAGAGACGCGGCGTCTGTCTGCGCTGCGGAAAAACCGTGAATGAGACCATTCCCGCTCCCACCGTCACCCGCGGCGACGTCAACGAGGACGGCAAGGTCAATTCCACCGACGCGCGGATGATCCTTCAGGCCGCCGCGAGAACGCTGAGCTTTACCGACGCTCAGATTGCCGCCGGCGACGTGGACGGCAGCGGGAAGATCACCGCCGCCGACGCGCGTACCGTGCTTCGGGTTTCCGCGAAGCTTCAGACGTTGGATTGACAGAATGCGAAGAACCCTTCGTTTTACCGTGCCGCCGGAGTACGACAGCCGCAAGGCGCTGCAGTTTCTTCGCGGCTTTGCAGGGTTATCGTCGCGCCTGATGATAACCCTGAAGAATCTTCCCGACGGAATTGCCTGCAACGGCGCGCACATCCGCACCATCGACCGGGTGCATGCCGGCGACCGGATCGTTCTGACCCTGCCGGAAGAGGCCGGTGAAATCGAACCGATCCCGATCCCGCTGGACGTGATCTATGAAGACGCGGATCTGCTGGTGATCAATAAGCCTGCCGGTCTTGCCATGCATCCGACCCACAACCATCAGGGCGATACCCTCGCCAACGGCGTTGCGGCATATCTTGCTCGGAACGGTGAAAACGCCGTGTTCCGCGCCGTGGGAAGGCTCGATAAGTGCACCTCCGGCGTGGTGATCTGCGCAAAGAACGCCTTTGCCGCCTCCGCGCTGGGCGGGAAGCTGAAAAAAACCTACCTCGCCCTGCCGTCCGGACGGTTTGAGGGCTGCGGCGCGATCGAGAAACGGATATACCGGCCGGACCCGATGAAGACCCTGCGGGCCGCGGGCGACGAGGGCGAGTACGCGCTGACCCGATGGGAGAGCGTTCTGAGCGGAGACCGGTGTTCTCTGGTGAGGGTGCTGCCGGAGACCGGCAGGACCCATCAGATCCGTGTGCATTTCGCATCGCTGGGCGCGCCGCTGCTGGGGGATGATATGTACGGCGGCAGCCGGGAACTGATCGCCCGCGCCGCGCTGCATTGCGCCGAGGTAAGGCTGACGCACCCGGTGAGCGAGGAGGAGATGTGTTTTTCCGCGCCGCTGCCGGAGGATATGACCCTCGTGATTCAATCTGTATTAACCCCGAAAGGACAGAATCTCATGAAAAAGTTTATGGACAAGGACTTTTTACTGGCAACCGAGACGGCGAAAAAGCTTTTTGCCGCCTGCAAAGACGAGCCGATTTTCGACTGGCACTGCCATCTTTCCCCAAAAGAGATCTATGAAAACAAGACCCCTGCGGACCTGACCGAGCTCTGGCTTGCGGGCGACCATTATAAGTGGCGCGCCATGCGTTCGCTGGGCATCAGCGAAAAATATATCACCGGCGACGCGCCGTCCTACGAAAAATTCAAGGCCTGGGCGGGCGCGATGCCGTATCTGATCGGCAATCCGCTGTATCACTGGACCCATCTTGAGCTGCAGCGGTATTTCGGCATCGAGGAGCCCCTGTCGCCGAAGACCTGCGATCTGATCTGGAACAAATCGAAAGAGATGATCGCCGCCGGCGGCTTCGAGCCGAGAACGCTGATCGAAAAATCCAACGTGGTCTGCGTCGCCACCACCGACGACCCGGCGGATTCGCTGGAATACCATAAGCTGATCGCCGCGGACGCAGGGTTCAAATGCAAGGTGATCCCCGCCTACCGTCCCGACAAGGCCATCGCCATTGAGAACCCCACCTTCGTTCCCTGGCTCAAGGCGCTTTCGCAGCGCGTGGGCAGAGAAATCAGCTCTTACGCCGAGATGAAGGCCGCGCTTTGCGAGCGGATGGACTTCTTCAAGCAGATGGGCTGCCGCGCGTCGGATCAGGCGCTGGCCGCCGTTCCCTTCGTCTCCGCGACGGAGGCGGAGCTTGCCGCGATCTTTGCCAAGGGCGCTGCAGGAGAAGCACTCACGGAGCGTGAGATCGACGCTTACAAGACCGATATGCTGATTTTCCTGGGCAGGGAGTATCATAAACGCGGCTTCGCGATGGAGCTCCACATCGGCGCCATGCGCAACAACAACACCGCGATGTTCAGAAAGCTCGGCCCCGATACGGGCTATGACTCCATCGACGACCTGCCCACCGCCCGGGGGCTTTCCCGCGTGCTGGACGCGCTGGCGGTCACGGATCAGCTGCCCAAGACGATCCTGTTCACCCTCAACCCCATTATGAATTATATGCTCGGATCCATGCTGGGCAATTTCCAGAACGACGACGCGGTCTGCAAGATCCAGTTCGGCTCCGGCTGGTGGTTCAATGACAATATCGACGGCATGAACGCCCAGCTGCGCGCCTTTATGAACCTGGGCGCGGTGTCGAAGTTCGTGGGCATGATCACCGACAGCCGCTCGTTCCTCTCTTATCCCCGCCATGAGTATTTCCGCCGCATCCTCTGCAACCTGATCGGCGAGCTGGTGGAGAACGGCGAGTATCCTTACGACGAGGACGTGCTGTTTGAGATCGTCCGCGGCGTCAGCTTCCGCAACGCGAGGGATTATTTTAATCTGTAAATACTGATTGGTCGCGATCTTCGACCTCGGCTTGCGTCGCTTGCGACGCATATCGAGCCGCCTTCGGCGGCATATCGAGTCGGCAAAGCCGACATATCGAGCGCGAAGCGCATATCGACAGATATTTGTCGAGATATCGCCTTGCGGCGATTCGATATGTTGACCTGCGGTCAACTCGATGTATGCTCGCAAAGCGAGCATTCGATATGTGATTGCTGCGCAATCACGTGAAATCCTGATTTGCGAGCCGCAGCGCGCCTCGACAAATCAAGAATTTCGAAAGGAGCATCCCATGCCCGATTTCCATTTCGGTCTCGGTATTGATAAAAATCACCACATTGCCGACGCGCTCCCGCAGGCAAACGAGGCGTCCGCGCTGGTTCGCCTGCCGAAGCTGGGCGAGCGATACGGCGCGGCGGGCTGTCTGCTCGGCAAGACGGAATTCCGCCGGGAGGAAACCCGTTCCGGCGCGCTGTTCCGCGCCGGGGATGCGGCCACTGCGGAGGAATGCGAACGTAAGGCCGCGCAGCTGTCCCTTGCGCCGGAGATCCTCCGTCAGACCTACGGAAAGGTCGGCGCGGTCACTGTCTGCGGGGACCTGCCGCAAACCGTGACGGCGCTTGCGGCGCTTCTGCACGCCTATAACAAAGAGATCCGTGTGATCGCAGCCGTTCCGGTGGGCGCGGGCGCCCCGGAAGGCGCGGATGATTACGTCGAAGTCAGCGACGCAAACCGCGCCCGCATGGCGCAGGAGGTAAAATCCGCCGACGGCGTCAGCGTCGGCCCTCGTTCCGGCGCGGCGCTGTTTGCCGCCGTGAAAATCATCAGCGATAAAAAGTTAAAAGATAAGAACGTTATCGCCGTGCTTGCGGACTGAAGAATGCGTTGATTTCCGGTCGAATTCGTTTCGTCCGGAAATTTTTTTCAATTTCCGGCGAATAATACGCTATTTTTTACGACTGTATTGATAGGGGGAAGATTTTTACGCCCGGTGGATTTTCCCGTGAAGAGGGAAGTTCCTTCCGCTTAGCAAGCTTCCGCGAAAAAACAGCATGAAAGGAGGGACCCGGTTGACCGACGATCAGATTATTTCTCTGTTTTGGGACCGCAGCGAGGTCGCGCTGCGTGAGACCGAATCGAAATACGGCGCGCTCTGCCGCGGTATCGCGGCGAATATTCTCAAAGATCCGTCGGACGCGGAGGAATGCGTCAGCGACGCTTATCTGCGCGTGTGGAACCTGATCCCTCCCCAGAGACCGAGATTCTACCGGGCGTTTTTATGCAAAATCGTCAAGCGGATCTGCCTTGACCGGGTGCGGTACAACAACGCGGAAAAGCGCGTCGGACTGACCGCCTGTTTTGACGAGCTGGAAAACCTTGTCGCCGGAGACGGCGCGCCGGAAACGGAGCTCGACAAGGAAGCGCTGCGGCATGCGATCAACGAGTTCCTTGCGATGCAGAGCGACCGCGCGCGAAAGATTTTTTTGCTGCGGTACTGGTTCTGCGCGCCGATCCCGCGGATCGCCGAAGAAATGCGGGAGCCGGACGCGAAAATCACCGCGCAGCTGTTCCGCACCCGGGAAAAGCTGCGTGAATATCTGAAAAAGGAGGGCTTTCTGTCATGACGGGAAATGATTTGTTCGAAGCGATCGACGGCGTCGATCAGAGTCTGCTGGACGCGGTCATGACCCCTCCCGCAACGCGGAAGCAGCGGTCCGCCGCCCTGATGACAGCCGCCGCCGCGGCCGTCGCCGTCTGCTGCGTGTTTGCGTTCCTTCGGGGCCGTTCGTTCCGCAATGCGGCGCATTATCTGTCGACGGATTCCGGGACGCCTCCGTCGAGCGTGACGACCGCCGCCACGACCGCGGATCCGTTTGCCGGACTGCAGACGTCGGAGCAGCCCTCCGGGAGCGGCCCGGTCCTTTCTGACCTGTCCACCTCCGGCAGGGCAGGTTCCTCGGCTGCCCTGAGCGCCGAAAAGCCCTTGACCACAGTCGCGCAGACGGAGCCGGGCGGCGATTTTCCCGCCGCAGTTTCGGACGAAACGGAGATCCCGGCAACTGCCGTGACGACAAACGAACCGCCGGCGACGGCGTCGTCGGATCTGTCCGGAGATTTCCCGGCGGGGGTGGAGGATCCGTCTCAGACGCCTGCGGCATACAATCTCCTGTCTGAATTGAGATCACGGATCCTGCACTCCCTGCTTCCCGGCGGCATGCCGCAGCTCGGTCAGCTTCAGTCCGCCACGGACGATGAGACCTTCCTTCGGAACGCCTCGGAGCTGCTGGAAAACCTGTTCCGCAGCGGAAGCGCCATCGGCGCGGTCGACGGCGGATCGTTCCTCTCCTCCCGAAAAATCACGTCGGAGGAACGCAGCTTTACGGCGGTGGCGGTGCTGGATCAGGCGGCGATTCCCGGTTCGGAAGGCTTTCTGTATTTTCCGGAGCAGTGGAGCGCGGTCGGCACGGTCACGTCGGTCGGGGACGCGCTGAACGGCGCTCTGATCGGCGCGCAGATCATGGATTCCGGCCTGGGATGGTATTTCGCCTCGGCGGACGGCGTTGTCGCCGCGATGATCGCGCTGTGATTTCACAATCCGAAAAGAATAAAAAAAGACGCCTGCCGCTGATACGGCGGCAAAGACGAGGGAGGTTATTGAAATGAAAAAGACGGTAAGTCTTGTTTTGACATTGATCCTGTGCGCCCTGTCGACGACGCCCTCGTTCGCGGCGGAGATGCAGGAGATCCCGACCGTGGAGGACCTCTGGTATGAATTGGATATCTCCGACGGCGCGTATTTTTGCTCCGAACAGAAAAATGCTTGGTTCCTGACCGACATTTTTTCTCAGGAAGGGCTCAGGGAATACGGCGTCGAGGGCGGCTTTGCCTATTACGCGCCGGACGGAACGAAGCGCACCGCACAGGAACAGCTTCAGACCGGCGATATCCTCAAAATGGAAGACGCCGGCGGGGCCGAGCTGTATTCCGCCCCGGTCGTGTTCCTGATGGAGCTTGACGGCGACGGAGCCGTCACCTCCTGCGACGCACGGCTTGCGCTGCTGACGGCGGCAAAACAGACCGATTTTGACCGAGCGCACCTGCTGGCCGCCGACGCGGACGGCAGCCGCCACGTGGGCGCCGCGGACGCCCGGGTGATCCTGCGGGTCGCCGCGAGACTTGAGAGAAGGGTTGCCGTTTGGTCCGATTTCGAAAACCGGCGGCTGCAGAATAAGCTGGTGCTGATGGGGATTTTCACCGATGAAAAAAAAGAGCTTGAAACGCCGCAGGCGGTGCTCGAGGAGCTGGAGAAGGGCGGGCTTTCCCCGCAGGATCGGGAATTTCTCGAAAAAAGCTTCCGCCGCGTGACCTATTCCTGGGCGTTTACTCCGGAGGTCATCGCCTCCAATACCGGCGTGCCGCCGGAGGCCGTACCAAACGAGACGAATGTGTTTGTGCAGCTGACGATGGACGCCCGGCGGGATTACGGCCGGATTATCGCGATCCTGGAGCAGAACGACCGGGTGGATTTCGCGGAGCGGGACAGTGTGTGGACGGCGGATGAAATTCTGATTTAGCGGAGCTAAATCAGAATTTAGGCATCAGGCACTGGGCATTAGGCATTAGTGTCAGTCAAATATACAAATAGATATCATCTGATATACTCATGCCAAATTTATGCTTAGGTTTATTTAACGCTTTCTTTACGATAAAACGCTGAGGGTAAATTTTACAGATTCTAATGCCTATTGCCTAATGCCTAATGACTGTAAATT
>CACYHJ010000122.1 GCA_902774165.1 Oscillospiraceae bacterium | reverse complement strand
CCTTGACAACCGTCAGGTTGCCTGCGGAGACTCTGTACAATCTGACGAAAAAATCTACTGCGCAATCCGCACGCCCGAATTGTGCGGTGTTGCCTTAGATTTGTTTGCGACGAAATGATTCATTATCCATTATTCATTATTCATTGAGTTTGTCGACAGGATGAGTTCTCATCCTGTCGACAAACTCCCCGCATGGCATCACTGCGCTGCGGGGAGCCTTTTTAAAGACTATCGATTAAAATTTGCCTGCTTTCGCGGCTTCCTCGACGGAAACGGCGACGGAGACCGTCATGCCGACCATCGGGTTGTTGCCCGCGCCGATGAGGCCCATCATTTCCACGTGCGCCGGAACGGAGGACGAGCCCGCGAACTGCGCGTCGGAATGCATTCTGCCCATGGTGTCGGTCATGCCGTAGGAAGCGGGGCCGGCCGCCATGTTGTCGGGATGCAGGGTTCTGCCCGTGCCGCCGCCGGACGCGACGGAGAAATACTTCTTGCCGGCCTCGACGCGCTCCTTCTTATAGGTGCCCGCCACGGGATGCTGGAAGCGAGTGGGGTTGGTGGAGTTGCCAGTGATGGAAACGTCGACGTTCTCGTGCCACATGATGGCGACGCCTTCCTGCACGTCGTTCGCGCCGTAGCAGTGAACGCGGGCTCTGGCGCTCTCGGGATCCTTGGAGTAGCACTTGCGGAAGACTTCCTTCAGCTCGCCGGTGAAATAATCGTATTCGGTCTCGATATAGGTGAAGCCGTTGATGCGGGAGATGACCTGCGCCGCATCCTTGCCCAGGCCGTTCAGAATGACGCGAAGGGGCTTCTGACGGACCTTGTTCGCCTTGTCGGCGATGCCGATCGCGCCTTCCGCGGCGGCAAAGGATTCGTGGCCCGCGAGGAATGCGAAGCACTCGGTGTCCTCTTCGAGGAGCATCTTGCCCAGGTTGCCGTGGCCGAGGCCCACCTTGCGGCGGTCTGCGACGGAGCCGGGGATGCAGAAGGACTGAAGGCCCTCGCCGATGGCGGCGGCAGCCTCGGAAGCCTTGCGGCAGCCCTTCTTGATGGCGATGGCAGCGCCCACGGTGTAGGCCCACTTCGCGTTCTCGAAGCAGATGGGCTGGATCTTCTCGATCATGTGATAAACGTCAAGACCCGCGTCCTTGGTGATCTGCTCGGCCTCCTCGATGGAGCCGATGCCGTATTCGGCGAGCTTGGCAAGAATTTGCTTTTCTCTTCTGTCGTAGGATTCAAATTCAATCATTGTTCTGTCCCTCCCCGTCTTATTCTTTTCTCGGATCGATGAACCGGACCGCGTCGGCGATGCGGCCGTACTGGCCGGAAGCCTTGCTCAGCGCGGTGCCCGCGTCGTCGCCGGCCTTGATGAAGTCCATCATCTTGCCGAAGTTCACGAATTTATAGCCGATGATCTCGTCGTTCTCGTCGAGGGCGAGGTCGGTGATATAACCCTCGGTCAGCTCAAGATATCTGGGGCCCTTTTCCAGCGTGCCGTAGGTGGTGCCCACCATGGAGCGGGTACCCTTGCCAAGGTCCTCAAGGCCGGCGCCGATCTGAAGGCCGTCCTCGGAGAAGGCGCTCTGCGTTCTGCCGTAAACGATCTGCAGGAACAGCTCTCTCATCGCGGTGTTGATCGCGTCGCACACAAGGTCGGTGTTCAGCGCCTCAAGTACGGTCCTGCCGGGCAGGATCTCCGCCGCCATCGCCGCGGAATGGGTCATGCCGGAGCAGCCGATCGTCTCAACGAGGGCTTCCTGAATGACGCCGTCCTTCACGTTGAGGGACAGCTTGCAGCCGCCCTGCTGGGGAGCGCACCAGCCGATGCCGTGGGTGTAACCGGAAATGTCCTTCACGTCGCGGGCCTTGACCCACTTCGCCTCCTCCGGGATCGGAGCGGCGCCGTGCGATACGCCCTGATGCACCGGGCACATCTCTCTGACTTCTTTTGAGTAGACCATTAGAATTCTCTCCTTGTCTTTTATTACCCGCGGGCGCCGGGCGGCGCGGGAGCGGGCGCTTTCGGTTTCTGAAATCGAAACTGAATTTACAAGATATATTGTATCTGTTTTTTTACGGTTTGTCAAGCGTTTCCCGCGTCCGCGGCAGGAGAATCCGTCCGGGTCTGCGCTTGGCCGCGGACCGATGACGCGGCAGTCTCTGCCGCCGCCGTCCGGACATCGTCGCTGTATCGCGAATCGGAAAGATAGAAGCGCTGAAACGTCGATTCGATCTCCGGCAGACGGAGAAACGACTCTGCCGGAACGCGCCGGCCGTTCAGAACGACGCAGTTCCCCGTCTCGTTCAGATGCGTCAGGAACAGGGAGACCCGGGGGGTCCCCGCGGCGCGGCTCAGATCCCGCCGGACGTGAGACACAAATGCGGCTTCGCTTTCGTGGCAGGCGTAGCGGAGCCGCCCCTGCCAGGCGTTGGGTTCGTTGGTCCGGTCCCGTTCCAGCGCGCCCAGCTCCTCGCGGGGGCATTCGCAGGGCAGCGGGCCGGCGCCGTGTTTCGTGACGTAGGCGCGGGAGACGTAAACCGCTTCGTCCAGCGGAAGGCCGAAGCGCGAAAGGAACGCGCAGGGGTTGATAAGGCCGGTGTCCGACGCGGTCAGGTGCGGGGCGTATTCTTTGTTGCCGCGGTCCAGCAGCAGCCCCTGGCCTGCCTCAAAGATCAGCGCGTCGGTCTCCGCGAGCCTGTTTTTCAGATCGGTTTCCGTCAGCAGGTTCACATACCGTAAATGAGCAAGCATCGCAGCCGCGGCGTTTTTCAGCACGTTGTCGTCGTCGAGCAGGGCAAGGTATTCCTCCGCCGCGGCGGTCAGAGTATCTCCGATTTCAGCCAGCCTCGCACGGATATAGCGTTTCCGGATGCGCCGCAGCTCGTAATACGCACCCCGCTCGTTCATGCGCCCGAGATCGCCCAGCCGCAGACCGTATCCCGCCCGGGTGCGCAGGTCGCACTCGTTGATTCCCATGCCGCAGCTGCCGTGCCGCCGGTCCCCGCGGGAAGCCTCCAGCGCCATATTGATCAGCACGTCGTCGGGGAGTGTGGCGCAGGTGTCTTCCGTTGTCAGAATCTCCGGCAGAAATCCCGCTGCGGCGCGGAACCGTTCCGCTTCCTCCCCGAGTTTGTATAGATCCGGATAATACGTGTCGCTCCAGAGGGTTGCCGCGTTGCGAAAAGAGCCGGAGGAGAGCTCGTGAAACACGAAGCTCTTCCCGGCTGCGTTCTTCAATTCTACCGTGTGACCGGACTGGGCGCCGCCGTTATGCCGGACCACCAGCGGCTTTTCCGCGCGGCGGGAGAAAAAATCCGTTGCCAGACCTTTTCCCTCATCTCCGAAATTCTTGCCGACGATCGCGACGGTCCTCATAACGTGACGGCCTGTCCGTCGCCGGTGATCTGCAGCTGCCCGAGCGCGTTCGACAGGATGGTCCCGTTGATGCTGTCCCACTGGCTGACGACCTGATCAAACGGCATGCCCTTCTGCAGCTGGATGGTGCCGAGAATGATCTCCGGGATCAGGTCGACGGAGTCCTTGTTGATCACGATTTTGTGCCCGGGAAGAAAATCTTTGTTCCCGTCGTTGCCGATCATGATATGGAAGATGTGGAATTTTTTCTCCGCCTCCGCCAGCAGGCTGTGGGCGGTCGCGTTCCGGACGTCGTCCCCGATCACACGCCTGACGGTTTCCGGAACGCTGTCCTGCCGGATCTCCGCCTCGTCGCCGATGGTGAAAATGAATCCTTTTTCGCCTCTTTTATTGATCGCGTCGATATTGGTGTGCCGGGCAAGGAATTCCCAGAGGCACGGGATGACGACCTGACAGTTTCCTCCGTCTTCAAAATACAGATCCAGAAGCTGTTCCGCGATCCGGATATCCGATTCAAACTGCGTCACCTGCAGCGGGGCGCCGTCCCGGTAGTCGCCGTATGCGGCGCACATCAGCGCGGGATCCTCCACCGCATTGGTGGAATAGAGCTTCATGATCAGGTCGTTGAGCGCCTCGCTGGCGACCTTGACCGCAAGATATCCCATGGAGGCGGTCACGTCAAGGCCGACGACGATCGGGGTGGAATGCGGGTGGTCGTCGGAATCGAAACATTCTCTTGTCCCGATGAACCGGGGGTTGAATTTCGGGTCGCACTCCCTGCGTTCGAATACTTCCTCCACCTGCTTCGTCGAAGAGATCTGTCTGCTTGTCTTCAGCTTCGCCCAGTCGCCGGCGGAATAACTTCCGTAACCCATAATACATTCTCCTTTACATTCTGATAAATTTATGACCGCCGAACCCGTCGGTTATCACCTGATCCCATGCGGTAAAATCCGCAAACGCGTCTTCCCGGGGCGGAGAATTGAGGAAATGGTACATCTCCTGCGGAGTCCTCGTGTCCTCCGCCAGCGCGATCGCCGTTTTCCGCAGCGCCGTAAGGTCTTCGCCGCCGGTCAGCGGCCGGACGCCGCGCCAGTCGCCGAACAGGGCGCCCTCATGAAACACCGGGTTGACCCAGACGGTCGCCGGCGTGATATCGCCGTGCCGGAGCCCGGAATAGCTCAGCGCGCAGCAGATGTTCTCCATCCGGGAGATCACCCATGCAAGATGAACGGACTTCCACGGCGCGAACAGTTCCGCCGGGTAAAAATGCGGCCGTCTGCGAAAAACCAGCGCCCTGCCGCCGTCCCGCAGGCCGAGCTCCGTTTTCAGCTCCGGGAAGGAACGGTGCAGCCGGTCGTCCGCCGCGGGGAATTCCAGCCGCCGCAGACCGGCGAGAAAGGCCTCTGCGTCCTTCCCGCCGTCAAACACATAAACAACGGATTCCTTCGCGAGATAACAGACGAACCCGGCGTAAGGATATTTTTTCATATAATCAATATGCAGCGGCTGCCCGGACGCCAGCACAAAGCTGTCCCGCCCTTCACGCTGCCAGAGCGTATCCGCGCTGTAATCATACTCTTTCCGGTCCGCCTCCGCCTTGTAATAGGAGAGCAGCTTTTTCCGGAATTCCTCGTTTCCCTTGAAATCTGCGTCCGACAGAAACGATTTCGACCCGCAGTAGGGGCACACCAGCCCGCTTGTGCCGCCGACCTCAAGCTGCCCGCCGCAGGCTTTACATTTATATGTAATCATTAATGATTCTCCTTCTGAATCTGATTTTCGACTTTTCCGGACGGACCGACCGGACGGGGTAAAGTTATTATCATAATGATTATAACATGCCTGTCGGAAAAAATCAAGTACGCGCGCAAATTTATTTAAACGAAATCCGGCGGCGTCCCCCGTTTTGCAGGGAACGCCGCCGTCTGTTTTTGCTTTTGCCGATGTGTGATTTTTCTTGCGCCGTTGTTATTTGAGCCGATACGCGCGGACGTAGTCGACCTTGAATTCCGCGCAGAAGGTTGATTTGTCGTTATTCTCGATGTTGCCGGACCAGCCGAAGGTGGGGGAGCCGTCGCCGCCGTCGACCTCGCAGGAGAGGATCATATGCTCCGGCTGCGTCGATACGCCGCCCCACGCGGTGCGCGCGACCTCATAACCGTTGATGTAATACACATACTCGTCGGGCGTCCAGAGCAGGCCGTAGGTGTTGTAATTCTCGTACGGGTCGTTGTCGAGCTTGAAGATGCCGACGTTTTTGTACTTTGTCTTCAGCTCATAGCCGCTGTAATGGATGTTCTGCGTGATTTTCCAGCTGTTTTTGCCGCCGAGGTG
This sequence comes from Oscillospiraceae bacterium, assembly GCA_902774165.1. Classification (GTDB taxonomy): domain Bacteria; phylum Bacillota; class Clostridia; order Oscillospirales; family Acutalibacteraceae; genus RGIG2774. The sequence goes on along the minus strand of CACYHJ010000122.1, from coordinate 5,042 downwards.
CCAGAACGGGGACTCCATGATATCCAGCTCCGCGCCCTGCGTCGCGTCCTTTGACTCTTTCCCGACGTTGGAATTGATCATCCAGAACGCCGACCAGAGACCCTGTCCCTTCGGCAGGATGCAGCGGCACTCAAAATAGCCGTAGGCCTGGTTGAAGCTCCTCGAGGTGTCCAGCCCGCAGGTATACCATCCGGGACCGAACTGCCCGTCCTCCTTGTACTGCGTGCGGATGACCAGGTTGCCGTCCTCGACGCTCGCCTGATCGGCGGTCCAGTAGCCGCCTTTCCGGACGCCGAAGGAATTGTGCGCGCCCCATTTCGACGTGTCAAGGCTGTCGCCGTCGAATTCATCCGAAAACGTCAGCTCAAGCTCGTCCATGTTGATCTTCGGCGCTTTTTTGCTGACTGCGGACGTGTTGAAGATCAGAAGAAGCACGTTCACGAACGCGATCATGAAATTCAGGAATTTTGCGGGGAAGGTTGTCATGGCTTGTCGCTCCTTTTTGTATTGGATTACACTTAAAATTTTATCACAATATTCTGATTTGTCAAGGTTTTCGGATTGTGATTTTGTCGTTTTGACGTTTCCGGTGCCTGCAGTTACCGGGATTGCCGCTTGTCTGCGTCGCCTTCGTTTTATGTCTGTGCTGTCTCTGCTGCGTTTATATTAAAAATATGGAAAAATCTTGACAACAACAGACAAGTTTTTTATAATAAAACTCATTAATATAATTATTATTGAGAAAAGGAGTCTTATACATGAAAAAACACTATCGGTACCTGACCGCACTTCTTCTGCTGGCAGCCATGATGCTTTCCATGAGCGCCTGCGGCAAAAAAATGCCGGTCTCCGTCGGCACGTTCCAGGAGACAATGCAGAGTCTGGGGTATGAAGAAGCCGTCATTGATGACGACGGATCGGATATCTTCGAGCAACTGGACGAGTTTACCGCAGCGGCCAGGCAAACAGACGACAGTACCTGCGTCGCCCGTTTCTTTGTCGCGAAGAGCGAACCGGCAGCGATCAGCATTTTCAACGGAACCAGGGAAAATGCCGACGACCTTGTTTCTCTTCCCAGAAGCAATTTCGAGAAGAATATGGGGAATTATTCTTCTTATCGTGTCAAGAACGGCGAGCGCGACGTACTGCTTGCACGGATCGACAACACGATTCTGTATATCATAGCGGATAAGAACATGTCGGACGACGTCAGTGAAATCGCCAAAACACTCGGCTATAACTGAGAAATGAAACAACGGGGCGTAAGAAATCCGCGATAAAACGGATTCTGCCCGGCGGCGGGATGCCGGAGCTGTTCGGCGAGAAAACCCCCGAACGCGGGCGGAAGATTCTGAGAAATCGGAGTCGACGGCAGGGAGCCCGCTCTGACAATCCCCACATATCCGCGTGTTTACACCCGGAACCACAAGATATAGTCCCAAAAGATCTGCGAAATTTTTTTGTGAATTTCGTAGATTTTTTTATAAAAAACTCTTGCAATTTGACGAAAGGTATTGTATAATACAAAAGTCTGCGGTATGGGAAGGGATACCTATGCCCATCCGGCAGGCCATGGCGTTGATGCGGAAGGTGGCTGCACTCTGATGCAGGGAATTTCCGCGGAGTATGTCCGATTTCAAACCGGGCGAAAGTTTTTGAGCGGAAATACCGCATCTCACGGGGTATTCTGCGCTCATTACGGTATTTTTTCGTTCCGGAGACCAAAAAGTTTTCGGTTTTTTATAAGACGGAAAGCTTAAACACCCGGAGCAGTGTCGAAAATGTACCGACCATGCCCGCCAAATTTACAAGGAGGCAGCAAAATGGCAGCAAAAGACAAGATCAGGATCAGACTTAAGGGTTACGATGTCCCGTACCGCTTCCCACCGAGAAAGAGATCGTCACGATCCTTCGCGCCGTTCACAAGTACAAGGATTCCCGTGAACAGTTCGAGCAGCGCACCCATAAGAGACTGATCGACATCCTGAAGCCCACCAACAAGACCGTGGACGCGCTCAGGAATCTCGAACTTCCCGCCGGTGTTGATATAGAGATCAAGCTTTGATTTCTATACCTATTATATATAGGCTTACATCGCAGGTCAAGTTGACGCAAGGTCAACCAATAATCTGACAGGAGGAAAACATCAGATGAAAAAAGCAATCATCGGAAAAAAAGTCGGCATGACTCAGATTTTCGACGAAAAGGGCAACGTGATCCCGGTAACCGTCGTTGAGGCAGGCCCCTGCACGGTCGTGCAGAAAAAGACAGCGGAGATCGACGGCTATGAAGCGGTTCAGATCGGTTTCGGCGACGTGAAGATTCAGCGCGTCAACAAGCCCCTGACCGGCCACTTCAAGAAGGCTGACGTCGCTCCGAAAAAGCATCTCAAAGAGTTCCGCCTCGCCGACATGATCACCCTGAACGTGGGCGACGTTGTCAAGGCCGACATCTTTGCCGCCGGCGATACGGTCGACGTACACGGCACCAGCAAGGGTAAGGGCACCGCGGGCGTCATCAAGAGATGGAATCACGGCAGACTGAAAGAGTCCCACGGTACGGGAGGCCGCCGGCCATCTCGGATGCGAGAAGGTCACCGTTCAGAATCTCACCGTTGTGAAGGTCGACGCGGAGAACAACCTGCTTGCCATCAGAGGCGCCGTTCCCGGCCCCAAAGGCGGCATCGTTGTCGTGTCGAACGCAGTCAAGAAAGCGTAAGGGAGGAAACATAAATGGCTAATATAGCAGTTCTTAATACGGCCGGTGAAAAGGTCTCCGATCTTGAGCTTAACGATTCCGTATTCTCTATTGAACCCAGCACCTCCGCTATGCATCTCGTAGTTGTCAACTACCTTGCCAACCAGCGTCAGGGCACGCAGTCCACGAAGACCAGAGCCGAAGTTTCCGGCGGCGGCAAAAAGCCCTGGAGACAGAAGGGAACCGGCCGCGCGAGACAGGGTTCCACCCGTTCTCCGCAGTGGTACCACGGCGGTATCGCCCTGGGCCCCAAGCCCCGCACCTACGGCTTCTCCATCAATAAAAAGGTCAGAAGGCTTGCGCTCAGGTCCGCCCTTTCTTCCAAGGTCGCGGCTGAGGAAATGGTCGTTCTCGACTCCCTGGTTCTCGACGAGATCAAGACCAAAGCGATGGTCAAGATCCTCGCCGCCGTCAAGGCGGGCAAGAAGGCGCTCATCGTTCTCCCCGAGCCCGATGAGAAGGTTCTTCTCAGCGCGAGAAACATCCCCGGCGTAAAGACCACTTTCGTCGGTTCGCTCAACGTTTACGACATCCTGAACTGTGACACGGTCATCGTTCTCAAGGATGCGGTCGCCAAGATCGAGGAGGTATATGCATGAGTAAAGCAGCACAGGATATTATCCTTCGCCCGGTCATCACCGAGGAAACGATGATGGCTTCCGCGCTCAAGAAGTATTCCTTCATCGTCGCCAAGGACGCAAACAAGATCGAGATCGCGAAGGCGGTCGAGGACCTGTTCGGCGTCAAGGTCGCGAAGGTCAACACGCTCAACGTAAAAGGCCATCTTCGCCGTTACGGCCGTTTCGAGGGCTATCTTCCCTCGAAGAAAAAGGCGGTCGTCACCCTGACCGAAGATTCCAAGACCATTGAGTTCTTTGACGGCTTAATGTAAAATTCCGCCGCCTCCCGCCGCAGACGACGTATGGCTTGAGCCGAGCCGCTAAATCTCCGGCGCAGCGGGATTCCGGGTTTTACAATCAATAATACAAGGCTGAAAGCCTAATTTAAAGAAAGGCGAGTGACATCTTATGTCCATCAAAGTCTACAAACCGACAACCAACGGCAGACGCAACATGTCGGTTATAGATTACTCAGGGCTGTCGAAGACCAAGCCCGAAAGAAGCCTTCTCGAGCCTCTTTCAAAGCATGCCGGCCGTAACAGCTACGGCAGAATCACCGTTCGCCATAAGGGCGGCGGAAACCGTCAGAAATACCGCATCATCGACTTCAAGAGAGCGAAGACCGGTAAGGCGGAAGTCAAAACCATCGAATACGATCCCAACCGCTCCGCGTTCATCGCGCTGGTGGAATATGAGGACGGCGTCAAGAGCTACATCATCGCTCCCAACGAGATCAAGGTCGGCGACGTGATCGAGTCCGGTCCCGACGCGGACATCAAGCCCGGCAACGCGCTTCCCCTTTCCAACATCCCCACCGGTACGTTCATCCACAACGTCGAGCTTTATCCCGGCAGAGGCGGCCAGCTCGCGAGAGCCGCCGGCAACGCCGCTCAGCTCATGGCGAAGGAGAACGGTCTCGCGCTTCTGAGACTTCCCTCCGGCGAGCTGCGCAACGTCTCCGCGGACTGCATCGCGACCATCGGCCAGGTCAGCAATCTGGACCATGAGAACGTCAAGATCGGTAAGGCGGGCCGCACCCGTCACCTGGGCGTTCGTCCCACCGTCCGCGGTTCCGTTATGAACCCGAACGACCACCCGCACGGCGGCGGCGAGGGTAAATCCCCCATCGGCCGTCCCGGTCCCGTTACCCCGTGGGGCAAGCCTGCGCTCGGTTACAAGACCCGCAACAGGCACAAGAGTTCCGACAAGCTGATCGTCAGACGTCGTAACGCGAAATAAGTCGGGAAAGGAGTAAATGTAATGAGCAGAAGCATTAAGAAAGGCCCTTATGTACAGCCCAAGCTGCTGGCAAGAGTCGAAGCTATGAATAAGACCGGCGAAAAAGTCGTTCTGAAAACCTGGAGCCGCAGCTCTACCATCTTCCCGGACTTTGTAGGTCACACCTTCGCAGTCCACGACGGCCGCAAGCACGTCCCGGTTTATGTTACCGAGGATATGGTCGGTCACAAGCTCGGTGAGTTCGCGCCCACAAGAACCTTCAGAGGTCACGCGGGTTCCAAGACGACCTCCGGTAAATAATCGGCTGAAAGGAGTGTAATATATGAGAGCAACGGCGAAGGCGCCCTATATCAGAATCGCGCCCCGTAAGGTCAAGATCGTTCTCGACCTTATCAGAAACAAACCTGTTGATGAAGCTATGGCAAT
>CACYHJ010000121.1 GCA_902774165.1 Oscillospiraceae bacterium | reverse complement strand
CCGCGCGATTTCATCAGCATCCGAATAGACCTCCGCGACTTTACCGTCGATTCCCGGGTTTTCAAGAAATCGGATGATCTCGAGTCTGCCGATATTCTCCGCGGTCGGGGTCGGAATGTCAATTACGGTATTATAATAGTCGCCGTCGATTTGCATTTCCCAGTCCCATTCGCTTCCGTAAAAATACAGGAATTGCCCGTCGGGAACATGCTCAAACCGATACAGTCTGGAAGATTTCGCTTTTTTGCAGATTCCGAACGGCGATTCCTCCCGCGTCGAGATCACTTTATAGCCCGGCGGCAGGATACGGTAATGCCTGTCAAGAAACGACAGTTCGATCTGAAACGGGTCGTCCGCCGATTCGACCCATGTATAATCGGCAGTTACTTCATATTTTTTCGCTTCGACCGCAAATGAGATCTTTCGATATGCGACAAAACCGACGCAGCACAGCGTCACAAGCAAAACCACGGAGAGGATCACGCAGAGCAGAACAATGAGGATCTTCCTGAAGACTTGCTTGCCGGATTTCTTCATAAAACTCACTCCGGTTCTTTTTTTGATCAGAATTTACACCAACGGCAGCGCCACGCACACCTTGAACAGGTCCCCGTCGATGCTGATCTCGAATCTGCCGCCCTGCAGCTCGCAGAGACTGCGGGCGATGGACAGCCCCAGGCCGCTGCCCTCGGTGGTTCTTGCCGCGTCGCCCCGCACAAACCGCTGGGTCAGCTCCTCGGCGGGGATATTGAGCGGCGACTCGGAAACGTTCTTGATCTCAAAGATCCCGTAACCGCCCTCTTTCCGCACGTCGATATAGACCCGCGTGCCGCGCATGGCGTATTTTTTTACGTTCGAGAGCAGGTTTTCGATGATCCGCCAGGTCTGCCGGCTGTCGGCGGAAACGATCACAGCCTCCTTCGGCCGGTTCACCACGACCTCGACGCCGCGGTTTTCCAGCTCGTCGGCATACTCGCCCACCGCCTGTACCGCGATTTCATACAGGTTCAGGTTAATTCTTTCGATTCTGATATTCCCGGTCGATGCTTTCGACGCCTCTACAAGGTCTTCGATCAGACGTTTCAACGTGATCGCTTTTTCGTTGATCACGCCGACGTATTTTTCCGCCTCCTCATCCGACAGCTCCCGCTTGGACAGCAGATCGGAATAAGTGATGATCGAGGTCAGCGGGGTTTTCAGGTCGTGGGAGACGTTGGTGATCAGCGCGGTCTTCATTCGCTCGTCCCGGACGCTCTGCTCCACGGCGGCCTTGATGCCGTCCCGGTTCCGCAGAACGGAATCCGCCATCGGCCGCAGATATTTCGGCAGCCGCGCGACGTTGATCTCCGCGGTCATGTCCCCGTTGCGGATCCGTTCCGCCGCCCCGGCGATCTCGTCAAGGCCGCGCAGGTGCCGCAGGACAAGAACCAGAACCGCCACGGAAACCGCAAGCGCAAGCAGGCAGGCAAACGTATATCCGCCGCTCGCGTAACCGTCGCTCAGAGCGATCTCCGTGATACATAACGCAAGAATCAGCGCAATCCCGGCGATCAGAGCCCGGACGAACTGTTTTCTGTAATGCGCGGGGATCCCCCGTCTCCCGCTGCGCGCCTTCACGACGAACCAGCGGGGGAGGGCAAACCAGAAGGAATGCCGGATCAGCCGCCCGTTTCTGCCGTTTCGGATCACCGAAACAAGATATTCAAAGAGCACCAGCACGCCGCAGGCAAACAGGAACGGAACCGTCAGCTCCATAACCGTCTGCGTCCAGGTATGGTCTGCCATGCTTGTTTTATACTCGCGGAATCCCAGCAGGCCGTAAGTGCGGATCACCTCCGACAGGAACAGTACGCCGCCGGTCCATGCCCCTGCAGCAAGAGCGCCGCTGAGCAGGAAATGCCAGTCGTTGTATAAATGATCGATTCCCGCCGGCGCCTTTGTGCCGAAGGCCAGGATATACACCGCCGAAAGCAGAAAAATGACGATGCTGACCGCCGCCGCGCCGAGATAAACGGGCTGGCGGATTTTTCCTTTTCCGAAATCCTTCTCAATATAGGAGAAAATATCGCTCTCGTGCGCCGCCGCGTCGCCGAAGAAATACAGCTCCCCGTCCATCGCCTGGACCGCGTCCATGCAGTAGCTCATTCTGGAATATCCCAGCGCTTCCTGCCGCAGGCTGGACTCCCCGTCGGTTCCGTTGCCCACGTTGTGCTCCGCCCGGTCGGCGGTCACAATCACCCGCCAGGGCGACTTTTCGGCGAGACCGGCAACCGCCCTGCGGATCTCCTTACTCTGATCGGAAGAGAACATCGGCGCGTCGGGTTTCGGCATATATTCCCGGATATTGGTAATGTATTCCCCGGTTTTGGGGTAGTAAAACAGATACTGCGCAAAGGAATCGTCAAAAATATCGCTCGTGTTGTACGTGCCGTAAACGTCCCGGTCGGACTGCACGGTAATCTCCGCGGCAAGATAAACCTCCGGATCCGCGGTCCCGACCGAATCGACCAGAAACGAACGGAGGCTGTAACACTCCGCAAGCCAGCGGGCGATCCTTTCGCTGCCGCGGTACTCCGCGTCGTCGTCCCAATCGCCCTGCGGATCGACCGCGCCGTCGTTCTCCGCGGCATACCGGCTGTAATCCCGGTAAAAGTCGGCGTTTTTCCAGTCGGCGTTTTCCCGGGCCGGGGCGGCCGTCGTCGGGACGGCCGTCGTCGGGACGGCGGACGGGAGCGTTGCCGTATCCGCCGCGGCCGGCGCGGCGCTTCTCGGCGCGGTCACGGGGACCGAGTCCGGAACCTCATCGTCAACGGCCGTTGTTTCCGTCACGGCATAGGCGTCCGTCTCCTGCGGGTAAAACAGGAAATCCTCAACGGGAAGCGTGAACCATTCTTCGTTGATCCCGGCGGAAAACTCATACGCACCGGACAGCATCAGGTCATAGGCCCGCCACTGCGCTTCGGTGCCGTATACGCCGTCCTCGTCCGCCAGCTCAAAGAAATATTCCTCGTCCGGCTTATCCCGCAGCTCCGGCTTTTTCTCCCTGAAAGCGGAAAGATAGTCCTCCGGCGCGACGCAGCCCTCAAAAGGATCCGCCGAAAAACCGTAGGCGGAATAATGCGAAATAAGATCCTCGCCGATGGCCAGCAGCGCCTCTTTCAGCTCAAAGCAGAGGGCGGTTTCCTCCTCCTCTGACAAGGTGCGGGCCTCCCGGTTGTTCTCCTGCACATATCTGCGCAGCTCCGCCATGCGCCGCTGCACCGCGCTCTCGAAAAACATGGTATTATAATACGATTCCGATTGATCGAAGTCGTAGAGCATCTCGCCCCGCAGAGCGAAAAAACCGCAGTACATGGCGGAAAACACCGTGACGATCACCAGCACGATCGCCGCCGCGCGGGCGGTTGTGTTATAATTTTTCCATTTTGTAGCCAAGACCCCACACCACCTTCAAGTATTTGGGCTCCTTCGGGTCGATCTCGATTTTTTCACGGATCCGGCGGATGTGCACGGTCACGGTTTTTTCCACGGAGAAGGACGGCTCGTTCCATACGGCCTCATAGATCTGGCTGGTGGTCAGGATCCTGCCGCGGTTCTTCATAAAGAACTCCACGATGCCGTATTCCGTCGCCGTCAGGCGCACCGGCTCCCCGTCCACGGTCACGGTGCGCGCGCCCGGATCCAGCACAAGGCCGCCGTTTTCAATCACGCCCTCTTTGTTTTCCAGGCTGCCCAGCGACGTATACCGCCGGATCTGCGATTTGACCCGCGCCATCAGCTCCAGCGGGTTGAACGGTTTGGTCACATAATCGTCCGCGCCGAAGCTCAGCCCCTGAATCTTGTCCATATCCTCGCCCTTCGCGGACAGCATGATGATGGGAATGTTCTTGTGCTTGCGCAGCTCCAGCGTCGCCTGCATTCCGTCCAGCTCCGGCATCATAATATCGAGAATGATGCAGTGAAGCTCGTTTTTCTCCGCGATTTCCAGCGCCTGTCTGCCGTTTTCGGCGCGAAAGACGTTGTAATGCTCCATTTCAAGATAAATCTGCAGCGAATCGAGAATGGCGATATCGTCGTCGCAGACCAGCACGTTGTACATGGAAAATCCCCCTCTCCCGTCTGATTCTATCACATCCGCGGCCGTTTTTAAAGCCCGAACTAAAATATACCGAAAAAAACAGAAGAAACAATATGATATTTTATTAAAAGAAATTAACACTTTCTTACGAAATCTTAATTTTCCCCGGCGGAGCGGTTTCTCCGGCGGAAACAACCGGTTCCGGCGAAGAGAAGGTTCCCGCGTTTTCGCGGGAGGGTTTGTTTTTCATGCTTTACAGACGCGGGGAAATATTGTATAATAGATATCGTTTCAACATTCTGTGACACTGTTTTCGGAGATTTTTATGGAATATTTTGCGGGAAATTATGAGATCGCCGTGATCGGCGCGGGCCACGCCGGCATCGAGGCCGCCCTCGCGGGGGCGCGGCTGGGCTGCAAAACGATCTGCTTCACGATCAGCCTTGATATGGTGGGCAACATGCCCTGCAACCCCTCCATCGGCGGCACGTCAAAGGGGCACCTGGTGCGGGAAATCGACGCGCTGGGCGGAGAAATGGGGATCGCGGCGGACGCGAATATGATCCAGAGCCGGATGCTCAATCTGGGCAAGGGGCCGGCGGTCCATTCCCTGCGGGCGCAGATCGACCGCAGAAAATATGCCGGATACATGAAGCACGCGCTGGAAAACCAGCCGGGGCTCGATCTCAAACAGGCGGAAATCGTCTCTCTTGAGAAATCGGAGGATTTCTGGCGGCTGGTCACCCATTTCGGCGCGGTATACCACGCAAAGGCCGTGATTCTTGCCACGGGGACCTTTCTGGGCGGCAAGATTTTCGTCGGCGACGTCTGCTTTGAGAGCGGCCCGGACGGAATGTTCCCGGCAAAGCGGCTCTCTTCCTCCCTGGAAAACTATATGCCGCTGCGGCGGTTCAAAACCGGCACGCCCGCCCGCGTCAACCGGAACAGTGTTGATTTTTCCGAATTGGAAATTCAAGAGGGCGACGCGGAGATCGTCCCCTTCTCCTTCGCGAACAAAATAGAGCTGCGCAACCGCGCGGTCTGCCATATCACCTATACAAACAGCGAAACAAAGCGCATCATCAAAGAAAATCTGCACCGCTCGCCCCTGTTCGGCGGAGAGATCGTGGGCACGGGGCCGCGCTACTGCCCGAGCATCGAGGATAAGATCGTCCGCTTCGCCGACAAGGAGCGGCACCAGATCTTTATCGAGCCCTGCGGGCTTGACACCGAGGAGCTGTATCTGCAGGGGCTTTCCTCCTCCCTTCCGGAGGACGTGCAGCTCGATTTCATCCACTCCATCAAGGGTCTGGAGCATTGCGCGGTGATGCGCACCGCCTACGCCATCGAATACGACTGCGTGGACCCTCTCAACCTGAAGGCAACGCTGGAATTCAACGACGCGGAAAACCTTTACGGGGCGGGGCAGTTCAACGGCTCCAGCGGTTATGAGGAAGCCGCGGCGCAGGGGCTGATCGCCGGGATCAACGCCGCGCTGAAGCTGCAGGGCAGGGAGCCGTTTATTCTTGACCGGGCAAGCTCGTATATCGGCACGCTGATCGACGACCTTGTGACGAAGGGCTGCAATGAGCCCTACCGGATGATGACGTCCCGTTCGGAATACCGGCTGATCCTGCGGCAGGACAACGCGGATCTGCGGCTGACGGAGTACGGGTACCGGCTGGGATTGATCGGCGAAGACCGATATCGGGCGTTTTTAAAGAAAAAAGAACAGATCGCCGAGGAAAAACAGCGGATCGAACGCACAATCATCCCCCGCAGCGATGCGCTGAACGCGCTGCTGGTTTCACGTGAAACATCGCCCGTGGAAAAGGGCGTCCGGCTTTCGGAGCTGTTAAAACGGCCCCAGCTGGACTGGCGGGCGCTGACGCCTTTTGATACGACCCGCCCCGCCGACGTTCCGGACGAGGTGTTCGAACAGGCGGAGATCGACGCGAAATATGAGGGCTACATCCGTCGACAGGAGGCGGATATCCGCGAAATGCGCCGATTGGAGGAAAAACAGCTGCCGCAGGGAACCGACTATTCCGCCATCGCGGGCCTTCGGCTGGAGGCAAGGGAAAAGCTCTCAAAGATCAAACCGCTGAACGTGGGACAGGCGTCGCGGATCTCCGGCGTCAGCCCGGCGGACATCTCCGTTTTGCTGATCTATCTGGCAGGGCAGGAAGGAAGGAGCGCAAAAACCGATGAATAGGGACGCGCTGAAGCAGGCCGCCGCCCGGTACGGCGTCGTATTGAGCGACGAAATGACCCGGCAGTTTGCGCTGTACGCAGATTATCTGCGGGAATACAATCAAAAAGTCAACCTGACCGCCATCACCGACCCGGAGGAGATCTCCGTCAAGCATTTTGAGGACAGCCTCGCGATTCTCAAATACATCGAGATTCCCGAGGGCGCGTCGGTTGCCGACGTGGGCACCGGCGCCGGGTTCCCGGGCGTCCCGCTGCTGATCGCCCGGAACGACCTTCAGCTGACGCTGATCGAGGCCACCGGAAAAAAACTGGTGTTTATCCGGTCCCTGCTGGAAAAGCTCGGGCTGTCCGCAACTCTTGTGCATATGCGGGGCGAGGAAGCGGGGCGGGACCCCCGGTTCCGGGAGTCCTTTGACCTCGTGACCGCCCGCGCCGTGGCGGAGCTGAACCGGCTTGCCGAATACTGCCTGCCTCTGACGAAGATCCACGGTGTTTTCGTGGCGATGAAGGCGCAGACCGCGGAGTATGAGCTGGCGAACGCCGTTTCCGCCATCAAGCTGCTCGGCGGCTCCGGGACGTCCGTGCGGGAATACCCGCTGTCCAACGGCGACACACGGACGCTGCTTTCCATCAAAAAAATATCGCAGACTTCGCCCGAATACCCGAGAAACAGCGGCGTTATCTCAAAAAAACCGCTTTAATTCAAGAAATCCTGTCGCAGGGAAGCATTTTTTGTCAACGAAAAATGCTTCCCTTTTTCATTCTTTCGTGGTATGCTTTTCTTGTGAAAAGAAAACACGGGAGGCGGACGCCAATGTTTCTGTCAAAGACAGCGGATATCTTTTTATTGACAATTCATCGGAGGAGGATGCAAACCCTCTTACCATAACGATTTGATTGTCCGTTATTTTGATATATTTGTTTTTATACGTTCCTGCTGGTAATAATGGTGTTACTTCATGGTTTTCAGTAAGACCGATAAGTGGAGACCAACCTGCATAGCCACCAGTAAAAGCAATGTATTCACCTTTCCGGACTTTTAGTTCACCGTAATGAAATGACGAACTGCTCTGCAAAATTCCGTCTGAGTCAAAAAATCCATCGTGATAGTCTGCTGCAGTGTCAGTAAGCTGATGCTTTAAATTTTCAACTTCATCCGTTGTATTGCAGATTTTTTCTTTATATGAGTAGAACAAAGAAAAAGTTATGTTCCTTCTATTAGTATTCTTAATTATAAGCTTCTGAGCAAAAAATTTAGGGGAGATAACAAATGACATACTTTGTAAAGCGGAGAGCAAAAAGGTCGGCACATCGCCATCCGTTTCAGGTGATGTTACAGAGCCTGAGCATTTTGCAGATACATAGCCACTTGAT
>CACYHJ010000120.1 GCA_902774165.1 Oscillospiraceae bacterium | reverse complement strand
CCTTTTCCATGGTCAGGCCCCAGCCGCGGTGGTTCTCGACGATAACAGTCGGGTTCTGCCGCGCGCGGATCGTGCCGCGGTTGATCGCGTCGCCGTCGTCGACGATATAAGACCCGTCTTCGCGCACATACCGGATGAAGTTGTAGCCCTTCGGGATGTCCGCCTCACGCTCCTCTACCATGAATTGCGTGTCGATCAGCAGATTCCGGATCTCAACGGTGAATTCGGTGGGGATCTTGTCGATCGCGCCGCTGGGCGAGGTCGTGAAGGTGCAGGCGTCAAGCTCTTCTTCCGTCAGCGAATCGAAATCCTTCTTTGTCAGAGGCGAGAATTTCTGCGTGTCGTAATCGTATCTGCAGTAATAACCGTCCGGATTCTTGACGTAGTAGCTGTCCATGCGGTAATAGCCGAGGCCTTCGCTGTCGTCGCCCTCGCCGATATACAGGCGGAAGCGGAACCCGGTGTCGTCCTCTTCATACGTCAGCTCGTTGCCGTTGACGTCGTACAGCCTCTTCTTGATCTGCAGCGTGCGCAGCGCGTCCTCATCCACGTGGTTCGTGAAATTCACGACCTTGCGCTCGCCGATCACTTCCGGCTCGGTTGCATAATCCGCAAAGCCGGTTTCGCCCGCGATTCCGATCAGCTGCGTATCGTTTGCCAGGACCTCGTCGTAGATCGACGTGTCGACCCGGCACTCGATGAGCTTGTATTCCATGGAATCGTCCGGGAACTGGATCTCCGCGGTTTCGCCCGGTTTCAGGAAGAACACGTCGGGATAACCGTAATAGTTCGCTTCATATTCCACGGGGACCTTTGTGCTCTCGTAGTTGATGAAGGTCACGCCGGTGTATTCGTAAACGGTTTTTCCCTCAACCGTTTCCGTCGTGCGGGAAACCCGCCGCCACTGAGCGGCGGTCTTGTCGAAATACCAGATCTGATAGGGGAACTTCATGCTGGCGTAGTCCTGCTTGTCGGTGCCGCTGACGGTTTTTTTCAGCAGCAGCTGGCCGTCGGTCGCCGTGGTCAGGTTGAAGCGCATATGCAGGTTCGACGCACCGGCGCCGCGCTCCATATAATACATCTTCATGGTGTGGGAGGTGTAATCCTTGAAGACGGTGCCGCCGTCCGCAAAGAACCGGTCAAGATACGTCTGCACCTCAGCGTCCGTCGCCTGCGGATTGCGGCTGCGGTAATTCTGCTCAAACAGGGCGCGCAGCGTCGTGGTCTTCTGCGTCCGGCCGTCTGTGGACATATCCGGCAGCTCGACGATACCGGTACGGAAGTTGATCTTGCCGACCAGCGCGGAGTGGATGCCGCCCAGGTCCAGAACCAGCTCGCCGTCCACATACAGCCACATATCGTCGTCGCCGGCGAACTCAAAGATGATGTCGTGGCCCCAGGCGTCGAGACCGTCCTTGCTCTGGATGAAGCTTGCCTCCATCTCCATGCCGAAAAAGTACTGCGCGCTGTTCAGGGGAACGCCGTAAAGCGTTTCGCCCAGACGCGGGTCGTTTGTCGGGAGCGGCTGATTGTGCACGTCGGTGACGTTGGTATAGGAATTGATGACGTCGGGAGAAATGTCGTTGTACGGCAGGAACCACCCGTGGCCCTGGCTGGGGGTGTTGACCATGACCGAGCCGATCTGGTTGTAGATGCGGAAATCGCCGTCGTCCTTCAGCGTGGCAAAGGTCTGCGTACAGTCGTATTCAAAATATCCGGATTCGTTGTAGATACTCTTCAGGAACAGGTGGTTGACCGGGGTCGCCCCGCCGAACAGCTCTTCGAGCGATCTGTTCGTATGCGTTGCGACGGGATAGCCGTTTTCGTTGAAATCGGTGGATACAAGATTCGTCGTCGGCACCTGGCTTGTGAAAGTCGTCGTGTCCGCGCCGATCACGGTCGTCTGCAGCACGTTCCGGTTGTTGCCGCTTACCTGCCCCCGGAAATTGATCATGCGCATTTTGATGCCGTGCTCGTTATTGTCCACGGTGGGAACGGTAGAGAATTCCTCCGGCGTGGGGTCGTCCATAATGGCGAAATAGAAATCCTGCGCTTTCGTCATGGGCACGGCTTCCGCGGAAGTGTTGTCGGCGTTGGTTCTCAGACCCGCGTAGTCGTAACGATAATCGTCCCACGCCAGGATCGTGGTGTAGTGGTCGCCGTAGCGTCGGCCGTTCAGGTTGATGCCGATGGTATGATCGGAAAGAATCTGCCCGGAATGGTACTGCGGCGCCAGGTATTTGCCGGAGTAGGTATTGCGCAGCTCGTAATAATAGTTCGGGATACGGGTGAGCCAGTAATAATACTCGGTGAAATCCCAGAGCATGGTGTTGACCTGGGTACCCGCCCAGCGGATGGTGTCGCCCTCGTCGTAGCAGCGCACCAGGGAGCCGTCGTGGTTGATGGCGTAGAACTCATACTGTTTTGCCTTGTCGTTCCAGATACGGGTATAGACCACCACCTGCGAACCGTTATGAACCTTTGCGGTATCCGAAACGCTGACCTTGATCGCCGTATACGGCACAAAATCGTCGTCGCCGAGAACCGTGGGCGTCAGAAGCTTGAAAAAGGTGCTTTCGTCGCTGACCTCACGGCCTGTGAAGCCCTGCTCGACGGTATTGTTTTTCAGCGAGATCGCCGATTTTTTCGCCTGAGACGAGACGATCCGGATCTTGCCCGCCTGTGCGCCGGTTCCCAGCGAGATCTGGAACAGCGAATACTCGTCCGGTTCGTCGACCAGCGTCAGAGAACCGTTTTTCAGATTCAGGTACTTGAGCGAGCCGCCGAATTCCGTCGTGATCCGGTAATTCATTGCGTCGATGGCATGGAACGTATAGACGACGGTATCATGCCCGGCGTCGATGATCACGTCGTTATCCGTCTGCAGCGGGTTCGCCCTGACCGCGCAGGATCGGGCGGCGATGGTGCTGCCGTCCTGCGCCTCCGCGGTGAGGATCGCGGCGGTGTTGTTGCCGAAGGGGATCGCGAGGGCGTAGGACCTGGAATCCAGCTGAATCTGATCCTCTGTAAACAGGTTGCGGACCGCGGTGACCATACTGCCCCTGTCGTTGGTCTCGGGACCGTAAGTGGAGCCGCCGAAACCCTTACCGTTGTCGCTGCCGCGCATGTTGAAGTAATACATTACATCGCCCTGGGGAAACTGGAGCCAGTAGCAATTCGGGAACGACGGTCCGCAGGGGATCACGGTAAACGCGGTGGCGTTGGAGCTGTTTGTGACAAACTGGACTTTTGTGTTCAGCGTGAGCTTCAGATAAATCTTTTCGCCGTTTTCATAGCGGTACATATAATACACGTTATCGGTCCCGGGCAGCTTTTCAAAGCTGTAGGGGACGGCGCCTTCCGTGGAGTTCGCGGCGGTTTTTTTCAGCCGCGTGCCGTTTTCGATAATGTCCTTGCCCACGTAATAGGTGTTGTGTTTGTCGCTGGTGACCGAAAGATACAGCGGCGCCTGGTCAAACGCGGTCTCGTCCGCGACGGGGCTGTCGCCGCCGATCACGTCGACGAACGCGTATACGGAAAAGCCCGTGGCCTCAAAGCTGACGGTCTTGCCGGCAGCAGAGACGCCGCTCGGGACAACCTCCGGCTCGTCGCCGAAGTGAACGACGCAAAGCTCGTTCTCCACCGCCTCGCCCATCCGGACGTACACCGCGACAGAAGCGCCGTCGGCGGGCTGATACTCTTTGTTCCTGTCACTGCTGCTCACAAGTGAAATATCGAACAGACGGGTCTTGGTTGCCGTTCCTTCGGAACAGCCGACGGCTTCGACGGCTTTCTGCGCGTAGTCGTCATAGTCCGCGTCGTCATACGCGATCGGCGCGACCTTCAGCGCCGCGTCACCGGGGATGCCTGCGTCCGCGCCGTAGGTCGCGGTAACGCGGAACGTCTGCCCCTCCGCATCCTTACAGGACGCAGTGAGCGCCGTCGTTACCGGCAGGTCCGCCGCAACGGCGGCAGCGCCGGGAGCAACACAGGAGAATATAAGCGTAAGGAGCAGGACCAGGCACAGCGCCGGCCTGAGCCGGCGAAACCCTTTCTGCTTGTATAAATAACGATTCATAATCAATCTCCACCAATTATTCGAAAGATGTATATAAATCAAGGACTGAATCAAGTCAGAAACCTTACTTTCCATCTTTAATTTTAAACCGATATTCGACAATTGTCAAGGAATTCGGAGGAGAATTCATAATAGTTAAATATTATATAACAAAAGTGCCACAATTCCCCCCCGATCCGAAACAAACGGCGGATCGACACAAAAAAAACGGGGCAGGATGCAAAGCCCTGCCCCGGCAGCGATATGCTTTTTTTACCGGACCACGATGTTCGTGATCTGATTGAAATCCTTGTCAAAGCCGATGTAAACCAGCGGCTGATCGGAATCCGACGGAATCTCAAAGCGGCCGTCTTTGGTTGCGGCGATCACGCGGCCGCCGCCCTCGATCTCGGCAGGATTGATCTCGTCATAGAGCAGCGTCTGCGCCTCGACGTTCTGATACGCCTCGGGATCGTCGCTGTCGTATTTCAGCAGAGAGAGATAGAAATCCAGCGTCAGCTTGCTCATCCAGCGCTCGGCGTCGTCGGAGAAGGAAAGATCCGCGGGGAAGTCATACGCTTCGTCGATCTTCTTCGCCTCGCTTTCCGGCACGCACGCGTAAAGCGCTTTGGCGTCGGTCAGAAGCCGGGGGTCAAACGTCTTGCGCCAGTAATCATGGAACTGTTTGAACACCGTTTCGCCGGCAAGCTTCTCAAAATACTGTGAGAACAGGAACACCGAGCCGTAAACGCCGATATCGCGGTAACCGGTATCGAAATTATACATCGACTGACCGTGACGGATCATCTCGGACCGGGCAAACTCCTCGAGATGCCCCTCCTCCTCCTTCACGCCGGGGTAAAGCTTTTCCTCGATATAGCCGGACATGCTCTCGTTGATCCAGGTGGATGAGAAATTCTCGCCGTTGTATTCCACAAAATCCGTAAAGTTGATCAGATGCTGCAGCTCATGCGCAAGGGTGGAATAGATCATTCCCTCAAACCGGGAATCCTTCAGCAGCGCGGCGTTCAGATGGATGAGGGCAAGGTCCCGGTTCAGTCCGTACTGCTTCGCCTCGGCGTCGGTGGCCTCGTCGTGGGAAAACAGGTCCGCCGGCCGGAAATAGCCGAGGGTATTGTTCTCCATCGGGTGGAACAGGATATGGATCTTGCCGTTGACGTCGGCATATCTCGGCTCTCCGAAATTCTCCACGTCGGCGTCATAGATTCTGCCGTCAAATTCCCCGGCGATCGAATCAAGCCCGACGCCGTCGGCTTTCACGCCCTTCATCAGCCAGATACAGCAATGCTCCCCGACGTATTCGCAGGAGAATTTCCCGGTTTTGACGGAAGAGCTTTCGGCATAGTAAAACTCGCGGGAATCCCCCTTCTTGAAGGTGGGCTGCGGCACGGAGGCGCGGCTGCCGGAAAGGTCAACCTCCATGTCCTTGACCTCATCGGCGAAATTCCCCTGGGAGAAGAAGCTGAATTCCGGATCTTCGGCAACCTCGCCGCTGCGGACGGCGGCGGCGTCGACCCACTCGCCGAACGCGCCGGTGCTGAGTTTTTCGTTCCGGTCAAGGTTCTCGTCGTAGATGCCCGGGTTATAGATCAGCACATAGGCAAGGTCGTCCCGGTCGGCAAAGTCGGAGTCGTCCGGCGCCGGCTTGTTCTGATCCTTCGGCTCCGGGGCGTCGGTCTCTTTTTCGGTCTCGGTCTCTTTCCCGGTCTCGGTGACCTTATCGGTCGGACGGTCTGCGCCGGGGTCGTTCGTCTTCGTTTTTCCGGCGCAGCCGGCCATACAGAAGACCACGCTGAGAGCCAAAAGCGCCGCAAGAAGTCTGAAAATCGTGCGGTTTGATTTACGGACACTGTTCATGAAACATTTCTCCTGTCTTTGCAAGAATCTTATTCTGACAATTAAACTATACATAAAAAATCGTATTTTGTCAACAAGCAATCATCGTTTAATCCTCTTCGATCTTTGTCAGCTTTCCTTTCTCCAGCCTGAAATACGGGTTATCCGGGGAAAGCGTGATCTCCATGTTATCGAAGTCGCTCAGATCCGCGACGTTTTTCAGACCGGCGCCGATGCTGACCCTGCACCGGAAGGTGCCGAGAGAGTCTTCGAAATTGACGACGGAATCCGGGAAAACCAGTTCCTCGATTTTGGTGCAGCCGTCCAGCGCGTATTCCGCGACCGTGACGACGCCCTCCGGGACCGTCAGCGTACCCGCCGCCTCCGTATCGACGCAGAGCAGCACCGTACCGCTTTTATCAAACAGCATGTTATCCTTCGCCGAGAAGCTGCGGTTTTGCTCCGAAACGTTGAACTTCTGCACCCGAGAGCCTTCGAAGGCGCATTTCCCGATTTTCGAAACCGCGGGCCCGAGATCGACGCTTTCCAGCGCGGGATGCGAATCGGAGAAATTTTTTTCATTCGCAAGGGCGTACGCGCCGATTTTTTCAAGGGTGTCCGGCAGCCGGATGCGTTCCGTATCACAGTAATAAAACGCGTGCGGCGCCAGCTCGCGCAGATTCCTGCCCGCGTCAATCTCCTTGATTTCCGTCCCGGAGAAGGCGCCGGTCCCGATCACCCGTACGCTGTCGGGTACGGTATAGCTCTCCGCCGTTTTTCCGGTGGGATAACAGAGCAGCGTCTCCCCGTCCCCGGAGAACAGCACGCCGTCTTCCGTTTTATATAAATCTGAGCCGGAAATCCTGATCTCCTTCAGGTTATGGCATCCCGTAAAGGCGGCCTCGCCGACCTCCCTGATCCCGGCGGGCAGGGTGACGGTTTCAATGCCGGTATAAGAAGAATCATAGGTATCGAGGTCATATTCGTATTTACTGCAGCCGTGGAACGCTCCGGGGCCGATATACTCCAGCGTATCCGGCAGTTCAAGCTTCTCCAGGGGCGCGTAGGCAAACGCCTCATCCCCGATGGTGACAAGGGAGGAGGACAGACGGACCTTGCGCAGGGCGGAACAATTCATAAACGCGCCGCCCGCAAGCTCCGTTACCGTATCGGGCAGCACGACGGATTCCAGCGTAGTATTGACGTTGGTGATAATCGCGTCTTCATTATAATAATCCGTCCGGACCCACGTCACCGGTTTGCCGGCGACGTGATCCGGGACCACCAGGTCCTTGATCTCCCCGACCAGCTCAAACATTTCCGCGTGGTCCTCATAGACATGGAAGACCAGCTTGCCGCCGTCCACTGCCTGCTCGACAGTACTGAAGGCCCGGGTCTGCTCCAGAGAAAGAAGATCGGAGCTGAATTCGTTGCCGAACACGTCGCGCAGGGTGATCTGAATGACATAACTGTCATCGTAATTCTCAAGCTCGTCAAACGCAAAACCGTAATCCGTTCCGATCTGACCGTAGGTAAACCATGTGGTGGAATTCTCTTCCCACTCGCGGAACGGCAGCGTCTCATTTTTTTTGTTTTTCACCGGAGCATAACTGTGTAAATAATTCACCCAAACGAAGGAGTAGTCCTCAAGCTCAAGCTCATTCCGGTCCGCGGGCTTGCCGTCCGACGCGAGAACGACGCTCTGGATCACGCCCTTGTCCTCCCCCGCCGGCACGGCGACGCGGATCTCGCAGAATTCACTCTGAAAATAGGGCTTGAATACGGGATTCGTACAAAGCAGCACCTCTGTCTGGAAGCAGCTTCTCTCCTCGCTGCTTTCCGTC
>CACYHJ010000119.1 GCA_902774165.1 Oscillospiraceae bacterium | reverse complement strand
CGTCCTTTTTTTGAAAGCGGACGTTGATGAAATACGTCATCGTCGAGGCGGAGAGCGCGGCGTTTGCAAGCACCATCACCGCGATTGCCTCTGGCATATTGTCGTGGCCGAAGATCAGCATGATCAGGTCGTTGACCGGGTTGGAAAGATAGTTCAGATAGTTGCCGATGAACGAGCCGCCCAGACCGGAACACCAGGAGTAGAACATGCTGCCGAAGTGGCTGACCCTGGACGCCAGTTCCGCGAACAGGGGGCCGTACTGGTGGTAGAGGTCCATGCGCAGAATCGACATTTCGCCGAAGGGCACGAATTTGTAAACAATGTAAACAAAAAGCATGATCGCGCATGCGATCGCGAACGAATACAGCGGGTAGCGGTTTTGTGAAAGGAAGCCGAGAAAACCGCCCCGGCGGCTTTTCTTTATTTCAACGTCCATAATCGTTCCTCCTGATGGGAATTTGATTTCAATGATTTATAATAACATATTATATCCAGGATTTCAAGTAGAAGAGGCGCCGGCAAGAAGACGGCGGATATCGTCCGATGAAAAATAATACTTTTTATCGCAGAAATGACAGCAGACCTCGGTTTTATCGTCGAGCGCCATTTCTTCAAGGCTTTTTCGCCCGGAGGAGATCAGCGCACGCTCAACGCGTTCCCTGCTGCATGCGCACCGGTATGAGGTTTCATATTCCCCGAGCTTTTCAATGTGAAAGCTCGGCAGCGCGGCGCGGCAGATTTCTTCCGGCGTCATGCCCTCGCCGAGCATCGCGGTAACCGGTCGCAGCGTCTGAATATCCTTTTCCACAAGGTCAATGATTCCCCCGTCGGAGGTGGGCAGCAGCTGAATCAGCAAACCGCCGGCGTTGAGGATTTCGCCCGTCTGCGCCGAGGCAAGCACGCCGAGGGAACAGACCGTGGGCGTCTGCTCGCTGGCGGCGTAATAGGCGGTAACGTCCTCTGCGATCTCTCCGGAGACCAGCGGCGTCTGGCCGATATACGGATCTCCCGTGCCGAAGTCCTTCATGACGGTCAGCGATCCGTCTGTGCCGACGGCGGCGCCGACGTCGAGCTTCCCTTCGTATTTCAGCGGAAGCGAGAGGTTCGGGTTTTCAACGTATCCCCGCACGTTTCCCGCGCTGTCGGATACCGCGATCAGCGAGCCGGCGGGGCCGCCGCCGTTGACGCGCAGGGTGACGCTGGCTTCCGGTTCTTTCATCATGTGCCCCATAAACGACGCGGCGGTCAGCAGCCGCCCCAATGCGGCGGAGCAAACGTTGGACGTTTTGTGGATTCTGTGGGCTTCCCGGACGGTCCCGGTGGTGTCTGTCGCCATGACCAACAGCGTCCCGTCCTCCGATATGCATCTTACAAGTTCAGACATTTTATCCCTCCTCCGAACACTATATAAGTCGAAAAAAACTCCGGGTTATTCGTTTTATTTATCATTGTTCTTTTAATCGTCCTTATCGCTTACTGATCCCGCAGCTTCCTGCAGATATAATACACCCTCTGTTCGTCTTCCCGGACCGGATCCGCTTCCTCGCCGCAGACCTCCTCCACCCGGAAATTCGCCCGTTCCGCGCACTCTCGGATCACGGCGTCGGAGTAAACGTATTCCGAAAACGCTTCCTCTTCGCGTTCATAAAGCCCGTCGTCGCCGGGAATGAACAGATCAAGGCGGATATCGGTGCGTTTTGCTTCACAGTCGTAGGAATTCTGCCATACGCAGTAGATCTCGTCGAGGTCATATACGAAGGTGTTGTCGGCAAGAACGGTTTTGTGCTTGAATTCGGTGTTGACGTCAAAGACAAAGATGCCGTCCTTCTCCATAAAGAACCCGACGGAATGGATCGCGCGGAACAGGTCCTGCGCCGTCGGCAGATGGTTGAGGCTGTCGAGACAGCACACGGCGCAGCGGATGGAGCCGAACAGGTCCAGCGACCGGATATCCTGGTTGAGATAAAGGATATCGCTGCCGGATTCGTATTTTTTGTTCAGCGCTTCCCCCAGCATCTCTTCCGACGCGTCGGCGCCCACGACCTCAAAGCCGGCGGCGCAGAACAGCTCCGCCATGCTGCCGGTTCCGCAGGCTGCGTCCAGAAGAATGCCGTCTGTGATCCCGTATTTTCTGAAAAAACCGAGGATCCTGTCAACCCGCGCCGGATAATCCACGTTTTTTGTCAGCGCGTCGTAAAAATACGCAAACCGTCCGTATCCGCTCATTGCCCGAATTTGTCGCCGCAGCGGGAAAATACGGTTTCGTAACCGCCGTTGCCGTAGCAGAGGCTGCGGTTGACGCGGCTGATGGTCGCCGTGGACGCACCGGTCTTCTCGACGATCTCCTCATACTTCTTCTCTTCTGTCAGCATTTTCGCCACGGCGAGCCTTCTCGCCATGGACTTGATCTCCGGGACCGTGCAGAGATCCTCAAAAAACGCGTAACATTCTTCGATATTCTCCAGAGAGAGAATGCAGTTCAGAAGAAAATCGGTATCGGAATCTTTGATTTTATTGGTCTGTGCGCTCATGCTTTGCCCTCCCTTAAACAATACTTTTCAATTTTAACACATTAAAACCGAAAAGTAAATAAGAAAACCGGAGAAACACCCGAAGAACAGGAGGAAAAGTATACAATATAAGAAAATGTGTGGATTGTATGGACAGGCTTCCGTCGATGAACGCAGAGCGTAAATTTCCCGGTTTTTCCGAAATCTACTGTTTTTGTGTGAATTATTTCGATTTTTCTGTAAATTAATGACAGTTATTTATTGATTAATCGGAAGACACGTGGTATAATGATCAAACAAAGGAATTTTTTAAAACTTATAATTAAATGATTCCGAACAGATTGAGAGGTTGTTGAATGTGACTTATGACGTCGCTGTGATCGGCGCAGGCGTGACCGGCGCGATGACAGCCAGGTATTTGTCCGCCTATCGTTTGAAAACGATAATGATCGAAAAACTGAACGACGTGGCAATGGGCACCACGAAGGCCAACAGCGCCATCGTGCACGCGGGCTTTGACGCGAAACCCGGAACGCTGAAAGCGAAGCTGAACGTGAAGGGAACCGCGATGATGCCGCAGACCTGCCGCGATCTGAACGTACCTTATAAAAACAACGGCTCGCTGGTGGTCGCGTTTTCCGATGAGGAGATGAAGACGGTCCGCGAGCTTTACGACAGAGGCATCGCCAACAGCGTGCAGAATCTGACCATCATCGGGCAGGAGGAGCTCAGAAAGATCGAGCCCAACATCAGTCCCGAAGCGGTCGGCGCGCTCAGAGCCGCCAGCGCGGGCATCGTCTGTCCCTATGAGCTGACCATCGCCTCCACCGAAAACGCCATCGCCAACGGCGTGGAGCTGATTCGGAACGCGGGCGTGGAGAGCATCGAGGACCTGGGGGAGGAATTCGTCCTTCACACCGCCGCGGGCGAGGTTCACGCAAAATATATCGTCAACGCCGCCGGCTGCTTTGCGGATCAGATCGCCCGGATGCTGGGAGACGACTCCTTCGAGCTTGTGATGCGCGCCGGCGAGTATTACGTGCTGGACCGCTGCGAGGGCGGCACGGTGCATCACACGATTTTTGAAACGCCCACGAAGATGGGCAAGGGCATCCTTGTGACGCCCACCGTGGACGGCAATCTGCTGATCGGCCCCACGGCGGCGACGGTCACAGACAGGGACGATCTCGCCACCACCGAAGAGGGCCTCGCGAAGGTCCGCGCCCACACCTCGAAGAACGTGCCCCGCGTCACGGTTCGCAATGCGATCACCTCCTTCTCCGGCCTGCGGGCGCATCCCACGAGCGATGATTTTATTATTGATATCAGCAAGGCGAACCCGCGCCTTGTCAACGCAGCGGGCATCGAGTCCCCCGGTCTTTCCAGCGCTCCCGCAATCGCGGAATACACCGCGTGGAAGCTGTTTGAGGCCATGGGCGGAGAGCCGGAGAAAAATCCGGACTTCACGCCTCTGCGCAAGGCTCCCGTCCGGTTCCGCCATATGAGCGCGGAAGAACGCGCCGAGCTTGTGAAAAAGGATCCCGCTTACGGCAGGATCATCTGCCGCTGCGAGACCGTCACCGAGGGCGAGATCCGCGACGCGATCCGCGCTCCCGGCGGCGCGAGAGACGTGGACGGCGTAAAACGCCGCACCCGCGCGGGCATGGGCCGCTGCCAGGGCGGCTTCTGCGGCTCCAAGGTCGTCGAGATCCTTGCCCGCGAGCTGGGCAAAGAGCTGAACGAGATCACGAAATTCGGCGACGGGTCCGTGATCCTCTACGAAAAAACGAAATAAGGGGGTTACCGTTATGATTCAATATGATCTTGTGGTCGTCGGCGGCGGCCCCGCAGGCATGGCGGCAGCGCTGAAAGCGGAAGAATGCGGTGTGAAAAAAATCGTTATTCTGGAACGCGCTGAGACGCTGGGCGGTATTCTGGAGCAGTGCATCCATACCGGTTTCGGCCTGCAGTATTTCAAAGAGGAGCTTTCCGGCCCCGAATATGCCGGAAGGTTCATAGAACTGGTTGAGAAGAGCACGGTAGAGGTCAAGACCGATACCATGGTGCTGGATATTTCCGAGGATAAAGTCGTTACGGCGGTCAATAAGGCTGACGGCCTTTTGCAGATCAAGGCGACGGCGGTCGTTCTTGCGATGGGCTGCCGCGAGCGTCCCCGAGGCGCGCTTCCCGCGCTGGTGGGCACCCGTCCGGCGGGCGTCATGACCGCAGGCACAGCTCAGAAGTATGTGAATATCGACGGCTAT
This sequence comes from Oscillospiraceae bacterium, assembly GCA_902774165.1. GTDB lineage: Bacteria > Bacillota > Clostridia > Oscillospirales > Acutalibacteraceae > RGIG2774. The sequence continues at coordinate 3,080 of CACYHJ010000119.1, read as the reverse complement.
ATGCCCGGCAAAAAGATCGTGATCCTCGGTTCCGGCGATATCGGTCTGATCATGGCGCGGCGCATGACGCTGGAGGGCGCCGAGGTCAAGATGGTCTGCGAGATCATGCCCTATTCCGGCGGCCTTACGAGAAATATCGTGCAGTGCCTCAACGACTTCGATATTCCGCTGTATCTGAGCACCACGGTGGTGGCGACCCACGGCAAGGAGCGCCTTGAGGGCGTGACGATCGCAAAGGTCGACGAGAAGATGAACCCCATCCCCGGGACGGATCAGTACGTGGAATGCGACACACTGATGCTTTCGGTGGGTCTGATCCCCGAAAACGAGCTGACCACCGGCGCGGGCATCCCGCTGGACCCCGTGACGCGCGGCGCAACCGTCAACGAAAAGCGCGAGACTGCGCACTCCGGCATATTCGCCTGCGGCAACGTGCTGCAGGTGCACGACCTTGTGGACTTCGTAACGCTCGAAGCGCAGATCGCGGGCGAGGGCGCGGCGGAGTATATTCTCCGCGGCGGCTTCGGCGCAGCGCAGTATATTGATACGACGAAGGGCTTCGGCGTGCGCTATATCGTGCCGCAGAAGATCAACTTCAACAGCAAAAAGCCGATCGACCTGTATTTCCGCGTCGGCGCGGTCTATCCGAACGCGAAGGTCGTGCTTGAGGTTGACGGGAATATCATTTCTTCAAAGAAAAAGATCAAGCTCGCCCCCGGCAAGATGGAATGCGTCACGATCCCGGCGGACGTGCTGAGCGGTATGAATGCGGACAGCAGCGTGACCGTCCGCGTGGAGGTGTAAGAGATGAAAAAGGATATGATCTGCATCGCCTGCCCCAGAGGCTGCTATATGACCGTGGAAGTCGGCGACAACGGGGAGTTTGTCAGCGTGACCGGCAACACCTGCAAGCGCGGCGAGACCTACGCGAAAACCGAGATCACCAATCCCACCCGCTCACTGACCTCGACGGTGAAAGTGACCGGAGGCGCGCATCCGGTGGTTCCGGTAAAATCCGCCGCTCCCGTGCCGAAAGGGCTGTTGTTCGAGTGCATGAAGGAGATCAACAAGGCCGAGATCAAAGCGCCGGTGAAGATCGGCGATACGGTGATCGAAAATATCCTCGGCACCGGCGTGGATATCATCGCGACGAATATCTGCTGATTTTCTGAATCAGCTGAAAAACAAAACGGATCTGTCCTCTGACAGGTCCGTTTGTTTTGTTATATGAAAAAACAGCCTTATCCGATTTCGCTGTCCCTGAACTGCAGGGCGTAAAGCTCCTTGTAGATCCCGTCCTTTGCCATCAGTTCCTCATGCGTCCCTTTCTCCCGGATCTTTCCCTCGGTGACGACGGCGATCTCGTCGGCGCCCCGCACCGTGGAGAGACGGTGCGCGACCACGAGGGTCGTCCGGCCCTTGCACAGCTCGTCGAGGGACTGCTGGATCATCATCTCGGTGGTGTTGTCAAGGGCGCTGGTCGCCTCGTCGAGGATCAGGATCGCGGGATCCTTCAGAAATACCCGGGCAATCGAGAGCCGCTGCTTTTGCCCGCCGGAGAGCCGCACGCCGCGTTCGCCGATCTCGGTGTCGTACCCCTTTTCCAGCGACGTGACGAAATCATGGATATTCGCCCGCTTTGCCGCCGCGATCATTTCTTCTTCCGATGCGTCGGGGCTGCCGTAAAGGATATTATCCCGCACGGAGCCGGAGAACAGGAATACGTCCTGCTGAACGATGCCGATATTCCTGCGCAGCGATTCCATTGTGACCGTGCGGATATCCTTCCCGTCGACGGTGATCACACCGCAGCCCTCCTGCAGCTTGTAGAAATTCGGCAGCAGATGGCAGATCGTTGTTTTCCCTCCGCCGGACGGGCCGACGAGGGCGAGCGTCTGCCCGTGTCGGATCTTCAGCGATATATGGTCGAGAACCTCGCGCTGCCCGTCGCCGCCGTAGGAAAAACTTACGTCCCGCAGCTCGATATCGCCCCGGACCTCGCCGATATCCTCCGCGCCCGGCGCGTCCGTCTCTTCCGGCACGTCCATGATCTCAAGGAATCTGCGGAAGCCCGAGGCGCCGTTCTGCCATTGCTCCATAAAGGAGATCAGCGTTTGCACCGGGGAAATAAACATGTTGACCGAGACGATAAACGTGGAATACTCGCCGAAATTGATCCTGCCGCTGTAAAGAAACAGCCCGCCGGCGATCAGGATGAACACGTTGAAAACGTCCGTAACGAACGAGGTGGAGGAATGGAACTTGCCCATCGCCTTATAAGAGTGGGCGGACGCTTCCACAAACTGCCCGTTCCCCACCTCGAATTTCTCCTGTTCCTTATCGGCGTTGGTGTAGGCCTTTGTGACGCGTATGCCGGTGATGGAGCTCTCCATGGAGGCGTTGATCACCGCGGTGCTTTTGCGGCGCTCGTCGAAGGCCTTGCGCATCCGTTTGCGGTAATATCCCGAAACAATCGCCAGCAGCGGTACGCAGGCAAAAATGATCATCGTCAGCCAGACGTCGATGGTGCACAGATACGTGAAACTCAGCACGATCATTACCGAGCTGGTCAGCAGGTTTTCCGGGCCGTGGTGCGCCAGCTCGCTGACCTCGAACAGGTCGTTGGTCATGCGCGTCATGATCGAGCCGGTCTCGCTGCCGTCGAAGAAGGAAAAGGGGAGTTTTTCCAGATGGGTGAAAAGCTCTCGGCGCATCTGCGCCTGCATCCGTGTGCCGACCATGTGCCCCTGATACTGAACGAAGTATCGCAGCATCATCCGGATAAAATACAGAACCAGCACAAGAACGCCGGCGATGATGATGGATCTGTACGCTTTGTTCGGGATATAATCGTTCAGCATCCGGTTGGTCATGACGGGGTAAACCATGCCGATGACCGAAATCAGGAGCGAGGCGAGCATATCCAGCGAGAACAGGACGATATGAGGACGATAATAGGAAATGAACCGTTTCAACATGGCAGAATACCTCTCCGAATGAGTGTATTACAGCAAAATCTTATCATATTCCGAAGGAATTTTCAACTTTAAAAATCAGAAGATTTACGGTGCAGCGATAAC
>CACYHJ010000118.1 GCA_902774165.1 Oscillospiraceae bacterium | reverse complement strand
GTTCCGAACAGGTCGAGGACCACGTCCGCGTTTCCGAAGGAAGAAAACAATTCGCGGATCTTCTGCGCCTGTCCTTCGCCGCATTCCGCCGCGGCAAAACCGCCCTTCGGCATTTTTGAGATCCATTTTTCGGCGAGCACGGGGTAAAAATCCAGCCCATCCGCGCCGCCGTCCAGCGCGAGCGCCGGTTCCCGACGGACCTCTTTCTGAAGCTGAGGAATTTCCCCGGCAGGCACGTAGGGCGGATTGGAGACGATCAGATCGGGAGGGACGGGAAAACCGAGCCCGTCAAAGCCGTTTCGGATATCATATTCCATGATCCGCACGTTGTCAAGACCGTACAGTTCCTGATTTCTCCGGGCAAAACCCAGCGCCTTCGGCGATACGTCGACGAGATAAAACGTGCATTCCGGGCACTTTTTTGCAAGCGTCAGACCGATACAGCCGGAGCCGGCGCAAAGGTCGAACACATGCAGCCCCTGCTTGCCGTCAAGCCGCGCCAGCGCAAGCTCCACCAGCGTTTCGGTCTCCGGGCGGGGGATCAGTACGCCTTCCCCCACAAAGAAGGTCATATCGTAAAAGTCCCATTGACCGAGAATGTACTGCAAGGGCCGTCCGTGGACCCTCTGATTGATTTTTGCGACAAATTCGTCAATTTTCTCCTGCGGGGCTTCTCCGTCGCGAAGGAACAGGTCCGCGCGCTTCATGCCGAACACATTGTAAAACAGACACGAACAGTCAAAGGACGCGTCTTCCACGCCGCCGATTTTCAGGGCTTTCAGCCCTGCGTCGCATACGTCACTGATCTTCATTTTTCTCCGCGTTCTCTTTCCCGATCTCTTCCCCGGGCAGGTCGCCCTCGGCGTATTCCGGATGCTCCCGGCGGAAGATTTCGTCCAGATCCGCCTGGGTCTTTTGGGCGCCGTCCAGAGCGCCCTTCAGCGAAGCGATGCCCACCTCGATGATATCGTCTTCCGGCTCTTTTGTTGTGATACGCTGCATCCACAGGCCGGGAGCGGAGAAGATATTCACAAACAGATTGTTGTGCTTGCCGGCGTAACGCAGAAATTCGTAGCTGACGCCGGTGACCACCGGCAGGATCACAAACAGTTTAATAATAAACCAAAGCCAGGTAGGGGCGCTGTTGATCGCGGGGATCGCGAGCACAAGGATCGACGAAATCAGAATATTGATGATCAGAATAATAAAAATGAAGCTGGTGCCGCAGCGGGGATGGAACCGGGTGCAGGCGCGCACGTTCTCCACTGTGAGTTCCTTACCGGATTCATAGCAGGCGATGGACTTGTGCTCCGCGCCGTGATATTTGAAGGTACGTTTGATATCCTTCTGCATGGAAACGATTCCCATATACGCGACGAGAATCACGATGCGCAGAATCCCCTCCAGCAGCGGGTGCAGCCGGTGGCTGTTGAGGATCAGCGTCTCAAGCGCTTCTTTCTCAAAATTCCAGTGGAATTCGTGCAGCGAAATCAGTCCGTCGACGATATCCACCGCTTTGATGGGCAGATAAACGAACAGAATCATGCTCAGCGCGAGACCGAATACCATCGAGACAAAAGACAGCGCAGCCATGAATTTGGACCCCATATGGTCGGTGAGCCAGCGATCAAGCTTGCTCATCTCCTCCTCGGGGATCTCCGTTTCCATCGAGCCGGAAAGCTCCGCGGATTCCATCAGACAGCTGTAGCCGAATTTCATCGACTCGATATAGTTCACGACGCCGCGCAGCATCGGCCAGCCGAGAAATTTGATTTTATCTTTGATATGCCTGAATTCCTTCTGTTTGACCAGAATTCTGCCGCTGACGTGACGGACCGCCATCGCAGAACCGTCCGGGCCGTTCATCATCACGCCCTCCAGCAGCGCCTGACCGCCCACCTTGCCCATCGCCGGGCAGGACGGATTGTTCTTTTCAGCCATTCTTCTCTCTCCTTTATCGTGATATCATTGTTTCATCATCCGTCAAGACCGTCCACGGAAACGTTCAGCTTGTAAGAACCGTAGCACCAGCAGTCCTTCTGGGATTTGACGAAGAACCGCGCCGTCGCCGTTATTTCGCCGTTGCCGTTCTCAGCTGCGATGTTGGCATAATCCACCTCGGCGTAAATCCCGGCTGCGGTCAGCTCCGCGAGAGAATCCTCCGGCCCGATCACGGTAACGGGGACCGTCTGATCCTTCGGGATTGACGCGGTAACGCCCTCCGGAACATTGAGGAACGTCACGGTATCGGCCGTCACGGGTACCTCGAAGGTCTGTTTATTCATGGCGGACCCGTCGATCGTGATGCGGATCTGCGTGAGATCCGAGTCAAGGATCCGGTACGCCTCGATACTCGCAACGTCGACCGTGATATGGTTGAGCTTGTTGTCGATTTCACTGAAGTCCACCGCGCCGATCTCCAGCGTCTGCGTCGCGTCCACCTGGTCGGCGGGAACCGCCGCGTTGACACGGGCGGGAGAAATCGTGACGTTCAGCGGTTTGTTCTGATACGCAATCGGCTGGTTGATAAACGAAACGCTCACCGGAAGATCGACCTGCTTGAGCACCGGGATCGTGACGCTCAGATCGCTCTCAACATCGCAGGTGCAGTATTTCGGCGAGGAGTTGTCGTTCATCAGCAGCACGATCTGCGCGTTGACGGTGGTATTCTCCGTCAGCGGCTGATCGAGATTGACGCGGGCGACAACGCGTTTGATTTTCGACACTTCGGTTGCCGGGCCGTTCACAACGGTGCTGCTGACCGAGAGGATCGGCGTATCGATAATATACCCCTCCGGTTCCGGGTCGATATTTTTCGCGTAATCAATCTCGGGTTCGATGGTATATTCCGTCTGCTTCGGCTGGTCAAAATAAACCTCAACGGTTTCCTGAGTATAAGAGACGATCGTAATATCGCCCGTGGTATCCACGACGGACGCGGATACTTTCAGCGTTTTGAGCCCGGCGGACACCACGTCAACGTTGGCGCTCAGGCGGATGTTCCCCGCCCCGAAGAAGGATTCAGCCAGCTGATATTTCGGGCCTCTTACCGTAACGTCGGCGGTAAATTTTGTCTCGCCGAACATCTGGTAACCCAGCTGCTCGGTTGCCGTATCGGTAAGGTCGATATTGATCGGCACGTCGGTGACGGTGCGTTCCACCACCGGGCTGGCATATATCGAAACGATGCACCAGGCGAAAAAAGCAGCCAGCAGGGACAGGAAGAAAATGAACCGGTTATCTTTAAAGACTTCCCGCAGAAAGTCTTCCGCTTTATTCTTCGCCGTCTTTTTCGATGGAGTCCCATTCGTCTTTGTCTTTTTTCCGGGTTCCAGCTCCGTCATTTTTCCGTCCCCCTTTCTTTAACGTCTTTTTGAATCTGGCAAGGAATGAATCGTTCTCGTCAATGCCGGACAGCAGATAGCCGCTGAGGATCTCCCGCAGCTCGCCGGCGGAGAGCCCGCGCCGCAGCTGCCCGTCCGCGGCCACGGAAATGATTCCGGTCTCTTCGCTGGTAACGACGATCACCGCGTCGGTGCTCTGACTGAGCGCAATGGCCGCCCGGTGACGGGTCCCCACCTTCTCATTCACCACGATATCGTTTTTCATGGAAATAATGCAGCGGGCGGCGGTGATTCGGCTGCCGTCAATCACAATCGCGCCGTCATGCAGCGCCGCTTTCGGGAAGAAAATGCTGCACAGCATCTCCGTCGTCACCTTCGCGTCGATCTCGACGCCGGAATGCTCCAGCTCTCCCAGGTTTGACATCCTGTGAAATACGATCAGCGAGCCGATTTTATCCTCGCTCATGGAGGCGCATGCCCTGACGGTTGCGTTGATGGTATCGGTGATCTCGGTATCGTCCCGCGAAAAGGAGAACAGGTTCCGGAACCGGCTGTGCCCCATATGCTCCAGCGCGTGCCGGATTTCCGAGCTGAAAATGATCACGATGATGATCAGCAGATCGCGGATCAGATAGTTGAAAATGAATTTACTTGTCTGCATCTTCAGCACGTTCACGCCGATATATACGACGGCCGCCAGCATCAGACCGCGGATCATATGCACCGACTGGGTCTTTCTCAGCTGGATGACCAGCGCGTAAATAATCAGCGCAACGAGAAAGACGTCAAGGATATCCGTAACGGAATCGAACCCCGACAGAACGCCTCCGAGATTTGTAAAAAAGGAGGATATTGCTTCGTGTAGTTTATCCATTCAACTCACCGTACCGGAATTATTTTATAACTTACTTTCGGATCAGCGCGACGCAGTGGGCGGCAATGCCCTCGCCGGCGCCCGTAAAACCGAGGCCTTCCTCCGTCGTCGCTTTCACACTGACGCGGGAGACGTCGACGCCCAGCGTCCGGGCGATCCTGCCGCGCATCTGTTCGATATACGGCGCCAGCTTCGGACGCTGCGCGATCACCGTCACGTCCACATTGCCGACCGTCCAGCCGTCGCGGCCGATAATCTTCACGACCTCGCCGAGCAGCGCAAGACTGTCCGCGTCTTTATACTCCTGCGCGGTATCGGGAAAATGCTTTCCGATGTCCCCCATGGCGGCGGCGCCCAGCAGCGCGTCGGACACCGCGTGAAGAAGGACGTCCGCGTCCGAATGGCCGAGAAGGCCTTTTTCGTAAGGAATCTCCACTCCGCCGAGAATCAGTCTTCTGCCCTCAACGAGCCTGTGCACGTCATATCCGTGCCCGATTCTGAAATCGTCCATCGCTCACTGCGCCTCACTGACGGCAACCTTGACCGCCGCACACAGCAGACGCGCGCAGGTTTTGATCTCATCAATCGAGGGATAGGACGGCGCAATGCGGATATTGCTGTCATCCGGATCGATCCCGTAAGGATAGGTCGCGCCCACCTTCGTGATCGACATTCCGGCCGCGGAGCAAAGCTCGTACACCCGTTTTGCGGAGCCTTTCTCGAGATAAAAGCTGATAAAATAGCCGCCGCGGGGCTTCGTCCAGTGTGCGACGCCCAGCCCGCCGAGCTCCTCCTCCAGGATCGCGAGCACCGCCTCAAACTTCGGGCGAAGGATCGCCGCGTGTTTTTTCATGCGCTCCTTCACGTCCGCCGCGGATTTCAGCACGTTGGTATGCCGCAGCATGTTCAGTTTATCGTAGCTGATGACCTGCACCTGAAGGCGCATACGGATCAGGTCGATATTGTGGTCCGACGCGACGATGCAGGAGATTCCGGCGCCGGAGAAGGTGATTTTTGACGTGGAGGCAAATTCGACGAAATAATCCTCATGCCCGTATTTCTTCGCCGCAGAGAAGATCTCTTTCAGGCGGTCCCCCTCGTCGTAAAGATCGTGGACGACATACGCGTTGTCCCAGACGACGCGGAAATCCTTCGCCGCGGGCTCCATCGCCGCAAGGCGCTCGACCGTTTCGTCGGAGTATGTATAACCGTCGGGGTTGGAGTACTTCGGCACGCAGAACATGCCCTTGACGGAAGGATCCTTGATCAGTTCCTCCACCAGATCCATATCGGGGCCGGTGGGGGTCATGGGGACGTTGACAAGCTTGAGCCCGAAATAACTCGCGATGGCAAAATGACGGTCGTAGCCGGGGACGACGGCGATGAATTTCGCGTCCTCCTGACGACTCCAGGCGATATGGTCGCCGTAGTCAAACATACACTGAGCAAGAAAATCAAACATCAGCGTCAGGCTCGCGTTGCCGCATACGATCACGTTCTTCGGGTCGACCTCGAGAATATCGGCAAACAACGCTTTCGCTTCGTCGATGCCGGTCATTTCACCGTAATTCCGGCAGTCGGTACCGTCGGCGCTGATACAGTTCGTCTCATCAAGGGAGTGGAACAGATCCGATGAGATATCAAGCTGGGCGCTCGAAGGCTTGCCGCGCGCCATATTCAGGCTGAGCTTTTTGGCCTTGTAGCCCTCGTATTCCGCCATAAGAGCGGCCCTGACGGCGGTAAGTTGTTCTTTGTCCATGCTCTTGAATGCTGCCATTGAGAAATACACTCCTTCATCAGACTGTCCGCGCGGGGGCCTGCTTCCCGATGTCTTCCGGCAGGCCGCAAAAATGCGGAAGTGCGAAATGTCCTGACTCATTCTATGCAGGGCATTTGGCACCTCCGCATAAGGCACGCGAAAATGCTGTTATTATCATACTACAACGCGGCGAATTTTGCAAGTCATTTTTTAAATTCTTGCATTTCAGACAAAAAAGCGTCAACCATTTCCCCGTCAGTCGGCAGATTTGTTCCGCCTCTCGCCGCCGTCACGATTCCTCCGGATGGGCAATATTGTAAACGAAATCCGATACCTGACGGCAGTAAGAATCCATATCCTGAAAGGCACTGTAGCAGTGTGTCGCTTCCGGTACGAGATACAGATACTTCTGCTTCGACCGGCAGGCTTTGAACATACGCTCGGTCATATAGGGCGGCACGAAGGTATCCTCTTCCCCGTGGATAAACAGCACGGGAATCTGCATATTGCGCACCGCGCGGATAGTGGAGCAGTCGCGGAAGCTGTAGCCCGCCCGCAGGCGACACACCATGCTGGCGAAATAGAGCAGCGGCCGCCCGGGGACGTGGTAATTGGAAAACATAATGTGGCCGAATTCCTCATACGCCCCCGCGAACGGACAGTCGGCAATCACGCCCTTGACCTGCGGCGGCAGACACGCCTCACCCGACGTCATGAGCACCGTTGCCGCGCCCATGGAAACGCCGTGCATCATGATCTCGCAGCCTTCCCCCAAGCGGGCAATGGCGTAACGAATCCACTCCAGCACATCCAGACGGTCAAGCCAGCCGAAACCGATGAATTTGCCTTCGCTGCTGCCGTGGGCGCGGTTATCCACGATCAGTACGTTGTAGCCCATGCCGCGGAAGAACGGAACAATGCTCGACATATCAAACATTCCGTAACTGTTGTAGCCGTGTACTGCGATGACAATCTTGCGCGAGAAATACTGCGACGGCACAAAGGTGGCATGCAGCAGCAGACCGTCGTGTGAGCGGATATAGACCTCTTCCGTCCGCATACGCTTGATTATTTCCTGCGCCTCGTAGCTGCGCAGACGGATCACATCCATATGGGGCAGCAAATCGTCGCCCGCGTCAAAATCCATTTTTGCCTTGCGCACCAAGGCAAAATCGAACATCCAGAAACCAAACGCCGTCATCCCGACCAGCAGCAGCACCGTCACGGTGCAAAGCACGATCGTCAGACGGATCAGTCCGGCACTCATCGCAGCATCCCCCCTCTTCGACGTCATTTCCCCGCGGCAGACACTCCGCCGCCAATCATAATGTCAATCAAACGCTTGCAGCGTCACTTTCCCCTGCCGGTTCCTCCGCCAACCGTCGGACGGTTTCGACAGGAAGCTCCGTATACTGCGCGATTCTTTCAACGGGCAGGCCGTCCTTCATCATGCGTCGCACGCTGCGGGCCGCACTTTGGGCTGCTTTGGCACGTTCCTCTAAACGGCCCTTCTCCAAGCCCTTTTCCATGCCTTGTTCCAATCCTCGCTTAAAAATATCATCCCGCTCTTCACGAATTACATCAGCAATAATCTGGCACATATGGCGAACCTCCCTCTTATCTTTCTTAAATCGCGCCGTTTTTTCCGACAGTTCGCGATAAACCATCCGCTCCGGATCGGCGCACATAAAGTCGCGCATCAGCCGTCCCAGTTCGGAATCGTCGCTATGCGTCGCGTTGGCATAAATGATCTGTGATCCGTCACCGAACGGCTTGCCGGTTTCGGCAACGATACGCTGAATATGGTAGACACCCCGTCCGTCACCCAGCACGTCATGCTCCGTCAGGAAAATCACGCAGGTTTCGGGCAGCGCACTGTAATCTTCTCCTT
>CACYHJ010000117.1 GCA_902774165.1 Oscillospiraceae bacterium | reverse complement strand
ATATAATGGAAAGTCTTCATGCGGAGCGCCGGGGCGTCGCTCCCTACGGCGGGGTTGCCCCACGCTTTGCGTTTATCCTCATTTTCAGGGCAAATACACTTTTCATGCGGAACGCCGGGGGTGCGGATTCCCGATGGGAATCTCTGCGGCTTGCCGCAGAAGCACCGACCGGTCCGGAAAGCGAGACCGTCGTTCCCTACGTCAGTGAAATATACGCCGTAACAAATAAGAAAGCGTTTCCGTCAAATATCCGCTTCCGTATTTCGGCGATATTCGCTCTCTGCGTTCGCGAGCGATATTCCCTTGCGGGGGGTTCGCGAGCGATATTCCGCCTGCGGCGGAGCGACAGTTCCTCACGCTGTTCGGAAGAGATCTCTCCGCGGCGGCAGCCGCAAAAAAGGACCCCCGGCACATCGCCGGAGATCCTTTTTTTATAACCAACCCACATACACGCAAACAGCAAGCCCTTCTGCTGAAGATTTTTGCATATTCCCGCTGTTTTCTTCACTTTGTCAAAAAATCACTTCCGCTACGGCGGCGGTAACGCCGGGGACGCGCAGGTCGCCGTTCTCCGTTTTTTCGCAGCCGAGAACGGGCCTGAGATCCGCATGGGGATAACGGACCGTGTAATCAATCGCGTGGACGTTCATATTCGCGATCACGACCGCCGCCTTGTCCCCGTCCCGCCGCAGGAACGCGGCGCAGGCCAGCAGATCCGAAAGAGGAATGAATTGACCTTCGCGGAACACCTCGTATTGCGCCCGCATCCGGCCCAGCGCCCGGAAGTATCCGGTCAGCTCCCCGTCCGGGTTGTCCCAGGGGAAGCACCGCCGGTTGAAGGGGTCGGAGCCGCCCTCCAGGCCCGCCTCGTCGCCGTAATACAGGCTCGGCACGCCGGGCAGGGTATACTGCAGCGCGGCGGCGGCCTTGAGCCGCTGCTTCGCAAGGGCACGTTTTTCTTCGCTCAGCGTGATTTTCGACTGCCGCTCCCGGTCCAGACCTTTGATCTGCACGCCGGACAGCACGGTTAGGATTCTTGCGGTATCGTGGGTGCCCAGATGGTTCATCGCCGTATGGAGCGCCGGCGGAGGATAGTTTTCGACAATTTCAAGGATTTTGTTCATAAACCCGGCGGAATCGGCGTTCAGAAGGAAGGTGATGATCGCCTCGCGGAAGGGATAATTCATCACCGAGTCCAGCTGGTCTCCCAGCAGATACCGGCGGCGGGCGCCCCAGGAGATCTTATTGGTCGCGTCCTCCCAGACCTCGCCCAGAAGATATTTCTCCCCGTGCCGTTTGACCGCGACGCGGACCCGGTCGAGAAATTCGTCCGGCAGCTCGTCGGCAACGTCCAGCCGCACGCCGGCAAAGCCCGCGTCCAGCCATTGGTCGACGACGCCGCCCTCGCCGGTGATAAAATCGAGATAGGACGGCTCGGTTTCCTTCACCTCCGGCAGCGTGTCGATCCCCCACCAGGCGTCGTAATCGTCTCTGGTTTCGCCGAATTTATACCATTTGCGATACGGGCTGTCGGGGTCGTTGTACGCCCCGCCCGCGCCGTAGCGCCCGTATTTGTTGAAATATATGCTGTCCGCACCGGTGTGGCTGAAAACGCCGTCGAAAATCACGCGGATCCCGTATTCCGCCGCCGTTTCGCACAGCGCGCGGACGTCCGCCTCCGTACCCAGCAGCGGATCGACTTTCAGATAATCCGCCGTGTCGTAGCGGTGATTGGAATGGGCTTCGAATATGGGGTTGAGATAAATGCAGCTCACACCCAGGCTTCTGAGATAGGGCAGCTTTTCCGTGATCCCGGCAAGGTCGCCCTGAAAATAATCATTGTTGCGGATGATCCCGTTTTCATCGGGCCGCCATTCCGGCAGCGCCGCCGGATCGTCCCGCAGGATCCGGTCTTGCGGAACGTTTTCTTTTTTCTTTCCGGAGCGGTAAAACCGGTCCGGAAAGATCTGATAGATCACGCCGCCGCGCAGCCATTCCGGGGTTTTGAACTCCCGGGAATAGACCGTCAGCTGCCAGAGATCCTCCGAGCCGGAGAAGCAGCCCCTGCCCGCCTCGCCGCGGCAGATGCGCCCGGTGCCCCAGGGGATCGTATATTCCCGGCCGCACGTCGCATTCCCACCACTCGGTGATGTTGTCGGTGGAGCGCCAGAACAGCTGATAATACCACTCCTCGCCGCCGTCCTCGGTCAGAATCAGCGTCACGCCGGTGCAGCCCGTCGACCGGGGCATATTCACGGAGAAATGGATATTGTCCCCCTCGGCAACCGCGCCGAACGGGTCTTTGAAAACGGTATTTCTTGCGTCAAAGGGAGTAAAGAAGATCATAATTTTTTCGATGTGTATGAAGAGGGGGAATGGTTGCCGGTTGCTGGTTGTTGGTTGTTGGTTGCTGGTTGTTAGTTGCTGGTTGCTGGTTGTTAGTTGCTGGTTGCCGGTTGTTGGTTGCTGGGTGGCGCGGTGTTGGGTGCCGGGTGTTGGTTGTTCCTGTAATCGCGCCGCAGGCGCGACCAAATCACGAAATCACGAAATCACGAATCACGAATCACGAATCACAAATCACGAATCACGAATCACGAATCACGCCTCGCACTGCCGGTTATCGGTTACTGTTCACATTTCACATTTCACATCTCACAGTTCACATCTCACCGACCGTACCAACACATTTTACTCCATAATCTCCCCCCCGTCAATACATTTTCCATTTGACATCACGGAAGATTGAATATATAATAGGGTAAAAGGGGAAATGGCGCAAAGGAGGGGAGAACATGAAAAAAAAGATTTTTTCGATCTTTCTTTGCCTGTTTCTGTTTTTGTCCCTTCTTTCCCCCGCCCTTGCCGCGGAAGAGCTGTACACGGTCTCAAACGAAAACGGGACTTACCTATACTACCTGGCGTCCGCCTCGTCGACGAAGCTCGCCTGGCTTCGGCAGGGGTCCGTGCTGACGGTGGGTGATTCCTCCGCAGGCTTTGTCAAAACCGAATGGGACGGATATGAAGGCTGGGTTTCTCTCAAGGACCTTTCCGCCTACGGCTCCCGGAAGCTTGCCGCGATCACGGTGGAAACGCCGCCGGACAAGACCGTCTATTATGAAGACGACGTATTCTCCGGCGAAGGCTTAAGCGTCGCGGCGACCTATACGGACGGCTCGAAGCAGCCGGTGACCGGCTATGCCGTCTCCGCCCCCGATATGCATTCCGCGGGCAAGAAAAACGTCTTCGTCTCTTACGGCGGCAAATTCGCCTCATTCTCCATCACCGTCAACCGTCTCCCCATCGACCGCATCGAGGTCTCCTCCCTGCCGAAAAACACCAAAGTGGTCGAGGATTCCGACGAATACGATTTTACCGGGCTCGCGGTCACCGTTTTTTATACCGACGGCAGAGCGCCGACGCAGGCTGAGGGTTATACCCTCAGCGGGATCGACCCGCATAAAACCGGCAGACAAACCGTAAATATCAATTATAAATACCCGGAAATCAACGCCTCCTTCGAGATCGAAGTGGTGAAGAAGACGCCGGTCAACCTGCGCATGACCCGCCTGCCGGACAAGACGGTCTATTACGACAACAACCTGACGCCGGATTACACCGGCCTTGAGCTGACCGTGGATTACGACAACGGGAAAAGCGCCCTCGTGCGCCCGGACCGGGTCGAATTCAAACAGCCGATCACCACCGAATACAAAAACACAATCCTTATTTATTATTCCCATTTTATGACAGAATATTACGTGGACGTGATCGCGGAGAAGCCCGACGGCATTGCCGCCGAGGTGCTTGACCCGATCCGCGTTCCGCTCGGCACACCCGCCGAGGAGATCGATCTTTCCAGCGTGATGGTCTATCTTGTGTACAACAGCGGCCGGCGGGAAGCGATCACCGATTATACCGTCGACCCGGTCGATACCTCGACCTTCGGGGAGAAAATCGTGAACGTGTACAGTGAAGATTACGCGGCATTCTTCACCGTCAGCGTCGTCAGCGACGCCCTGCCCGGCGACGTGAACAAGGACGGCAAGGTCAATTCCACCGACGCCAGACTCACGCTGCGCTGCGCCTCACGGCTGATCGAATTCACCGACGAACAGCGCTCGATCGCCGACGTCAACGGCGACGGAAAGGTGGCGACCGCCGACGCGCGCAGGATTCTGCGCCACGCGTCGAAAATTGAATTATTGACGGCGGATGAGGGAAAAAACAGCAATTGAAAAAGTTATGAACATTCGTAAAAATGGGAAAAAATCCCGTAGTATTGCGGTTTTCACACGGAGTTATTAACATTTTCAACAGAGTTTTAAACAATTTCACCTCGTTTTAGTTGGTTTTAAGAAATATAAATCAAAAAACAGGTCGTTTTGCAACGATTTTGAAAAAGGCGACAGATTTTTTAATTTTGTTGTTTATTAAGGAATGACGCATATGAATTTTATGGATCTTCAGCGCGGCGCCGCGGTCGTCGGCGCGGCGGAAGGGGAAAACGCGGTCCTCGATCTCGACAACGTGACCGCGATCATCGCGGGCTTCACCGAGCTGCTGTCAAAAAAGAGCGGCATTGATTTCAGCCGCCTGCGCATCTCCGTGGGGCGCGACCCCAGACCGTCCTCCCGCAGAATCAAAAAAGCGGTGGTCAACCAGCTTCTCTCGCAGGGGATCGCCGTGTCAGACTGCGATCTGTGCTCCACGCCGGCGGTGTTTATGACCACGGTCAACGACTACTGCGACGGCGCGATCTGCATCACGGCGGGAAGCGAGCCGCGGGAGATGAACGGTTTCCGCTTCTTCACCCGGGACGGCGCGCTGCGGGAGGAGGAAATCGCCGCGATTCTGGAATATGCCGCGCAATTCGACGCCTCGCCCTACTGTGAACGGGGTGAACTGGAATCTGAGGATTATATGGCCCTTTACTGCCACAATCTGCGCAACGTGATCCGCGACGCGGTGGGCGCGGAGGATTACCGTCATCCGCTCAGGGGGCTTCATATCTCGTCGGAATCGCCGATGGACGCCGCGCAGTTCTATAATATCCATATTCTGAAGGTTCTCGGCGCGGATACGACGCCCGGAAATGAGGACCTGCATATCGTATTCGATATCGAGGCGCTTTCGGCGCAGGTACGCTGCCCGGACGGGACGCTGCGCGACATCACGGAAATCCTCAACGACGTCGCCGTCCCCACGGCGGCAAGCGTCACCTCCCCCGCGATCAGCGACGGCACTTATCTTGTTTCGAAGCTTGTGATCAAGCTGGCGCTGCTGCATAAAAACGGCGAACCGCTTGAGAACGCGTTTGCCGTCAGAGAGCAGGGCTGAAATACGGTTCGGAGAGCGGAGATCACAATGATTCCCCTTTCTCCGTGACAACCGGCAATGCGCTGCGTGATTCGTGATTTGTGATTCGTGATTCGTGATTTGTGATTCGTGATTCGTGATTCGTGATTTGTGATTCGTGATTCGTGATTTGTGATTCGTGATTTGTGATTCGTGATTTGTGATTTGGTCGCGCCTGCGGCGCGATTACAGAAGCAATGAACAACCGGAAACCAGCAACCGGCTACCGATCACCGTCTACCAACAACCAACAACCGGCAACCAGCAACCAACAACCAGCAACCAACAACCAACAACCAACAACCAACAACCAATATAGAAAGGACGATATCTTATGAACTATCCGAAAATCGGCATCCGTCCCATCATTGACGGACGCTGGGGAGGCATCCGCGAGAGCCTTGAGGAAAAGACCATGAACATGGCGAAGGCCGCGAAGGCGCTGATCGAGGGCGAGCTGCGGTACCGCGACGGCACCCCGGCGCAGTGCGTGATCTCCCCCTGCACCATCGGCGGCGGCGCAGAGGCCGCGAAATGCGCCGATTTCTTCTCGACGCAGAACGTCGTCGGCACGCTGTCCGTCACGCCCTGCTGGTGCTACGGCAGCGAGACGATGGACCTTGATCCCAACACCGTCAAGGCGGTCTGGGGCTTCAACGGCACGGAGCGTCCCGGCGCGGTCTATCTTGCCGCGGCGATGGCGGCCCACGCCCAGAAGGGCCTGCCCGCCTTCTCCATCTACGGCCACGACGTGCAGGACGTCACCGACAACACCATTCCCGACGACGTGCGCGAGAAGATCCTCCGCTTCGCAAAGGGCGCTCTTGCGGTCGGCCAGATGAAGGGCAAGACCTATGTGAGCATCGGCAACGTCTCCATGGGCATCGGCGGCAGCTACTGCGACGCGGATTTCTTCCAGAAATATCTGGGCATCCGCACCGAGTGGGTGGATATGGTTGAGATCCGCCGCCGCGCAGAAAACGGCATTTACGACCACGAGGAGTTTGAGAAGGCCCTCGCGTGGGTCAAGGCCAACTGCAAGGAGGGCTTCGACAAGAACGAGGACCACAAGCACTCCCGCGAAAGAAAAGACTGGGAATGGGAATACAGCGTAAAAATGACGCTGATCGCCCGCGACATCATGCTGGGCAACCCGAAGCTGAACGACATCCGCCCCGACAAGAAGTCGAAAGAGGAATCCTGGCTGCTGGACGACGGCTGGCACGAGGAGGCGCTGGGCAAGAACGCCATCATGTCCGGCTTCCAGGGTCAGCGCCAGTGGACGGACTATATGCCCAACGCCGACTTCACCGAGGCGATCCTGAACACCACTTTTGACTGGAACGGCAAAAAGGAGCCCCTGACCTTCGCCACGGAAAACGACGGACTCAACGGCGCTTCCATGCTGCTCAACAAGCTGCTGAACAACAGAGCCTGCATGTTCTCCGACATCCGCACCTACTGGAGCCCGGATTCCGTGGAGCGCGTCACCGGTCTTCGCCCCGAGGGCAAGGCCGCGGGCGGCTTTATCCACCTGATCAACTCCGGCGCCACCTGCCTTGACGCCACCGGCGTGTGCAAGGACGAAAACGGGAACGCGCTGATGAAGCAGTGGTGGGACGTGACCGACGAGGATATCAAAGCCATGCTCGACGCTACCGACTGGTGCCCCGGCGACAACCTGTATTTCAGAGGCGGCGGCTTCTCCTCCCACTTCAAAACGCTCGCGGAAATGCCCGCGACCATGGTCCGCATGAACCTGGTCAACGGCCTTGGCCCGATCCTGCAGATCGCCGAGGGTTACACCGTGACGCTGCCCGACGAGATCCATAACGTGCTGGATCAGCGCACCGATCCCACCTGGCCCACCACCTGGTTCGCTCCCCGCCTCACCGGCAAGGGCGCCTTCAAAGACGTTTATTCCGTCATGGCCAACTGGGGCGCGAACCACGGCGCGATCACCTACGGCCATATCGGCGCGGATCTGATCACCCTCGCCAGCATGCTGCGCATCCCCGTGGCGCTTCACAACGTGGACGACGGCGATATCTTCCGTCCCCACGCCTGGGGCGCGTTCGGCACCAAGGAGCTTGAGGGCGCGGATTACAGAGCCTGCAAAAACTACGGCCCTCTTTATAAATAAAACAGCATAAGAATAAAAAAACATATGATTCGGCAACCCCCGGCGCGAACTCCCGCGCGGGGGTTGTTTCCTTAAGGCAACACCGCACAAATACGAATGCGCGTCTTGCCCCATCTTTGTTCCGTCATCTTGCACAGATTCTCCTTGACAACCGTCCGGTTGCCTGCGGAGACTCTGTATAATCTGACGAAAAAATCTACTGCGCAATCCGCACGCCCGAATTGTGCGGTGTTGCCTTAATTTTTTGAGTGAATCATGAACCTTTTTTCCTCCGTTTTTCTCTAACTGATGAAAACAAAAAGGCGCCGGATGTTTTCCGAAAGGAACGAATATGAACAAGACAGAATTTCAAACCGGGGTTTTATCCGCCGAACGGATGCTTTACCGGGTGGCGAAAACCATGCTGCGAAGCGACGAGGACTGCGCCGACGCGGTGCAGGAGGCGATTCTCAAGGCGTGGATCGCGCTGCCCCGGCTGCGGGAGGAGCGGTATTTTTCCACCTGGCTGACGCGGATCCTGATCAACGGATGCCGCGCCGTCATCCGGAGAAACGGCAGGATGGCCGACATGGAAACGCTTCCCGAGACCGCCGCGCCGGAAAAGGACGATACTTCCCTGTATGAAGCGCTGAGCGCCCTGCCGGAAAAGCTCCGGCTGACGGTGGAGCTTCATTACATCGAGGGGTACTCGGTCGAAGAGACCGCAAGGATCCTCGGCGTTCCCGCGGGAACGGTAAAAAGCAGGCTTTCAAACGGCAGAAAACTTCTCAGAAAATTTATGGAGGATTAGATCATGAACAAAAAAAACAACGGTTTTCCGGACGTGCCGGAATGCTTTCACCTTGCGGTCAATCAGACGCTTTCTTCCCTGCCGGAGACGCAGAAAAACCATCCGGCGCTGCGCTCCGTTTCCAGATCCGTCAAAATCCTGATCGCCGCCGCCGCGATCTGCGCGCTTTTCTCGGTCACGGTCTTCGCGGCGGGGAAGCTGGGCTGGCTGACGCGCATCGGCAAATACGGCGTCGGCGTGCAGACTGCGCAGACCACGCAAGACACGCAGGCGCAAAACGAATACGTGAAGCTCGTGTGGAATTATATGCCCGATTACCTCGTCCCGACGGACGATAATGAAAAATTTCATACCCTGACTGACGGAAAAGAGGACGGGGACGGGATCTCCCTGCTTCTTTATACCTCCCGGGACGCGGCGCGGCTGACGCTTCGCAGCATCACGTCAACCGAGCCCGTCGCGCTCGGAACGAACGAGGGAACGATTCTTCGTTCCACTTCCCCGAACGGCGACAGAACGCTCCTTGTGAATTTCGAAAAGGACGGGTACGTGCTGCTGATGTACGTCAGCGGAAAGATCAGCGACGAGGAAGCGGTGAAGATCGCCTCCGGCTTAGAGCTGGTCGGGACGGACGACAATAGCGAAGCGATTTTGCCGGAGACTTATCTGAACCTCGCGCCGGCCGACGGAGAGGAAGCCTCTCTTCCCTCTGACGAAGCTCTTTTGCAAAACATCCGCGTCACCGTCGCGGAAAAAAACCGGGCGGCTTATACAGGCGCTTACAGCACCGTTTCGGAAAGTAATCCGACGTTTGATCTCGAGGTCACCGGCGCGCGGATCGTCGATACGGTCGACGGACTTGACCGGAAATGCATTGTTGATCATCAAAGAAAAAATATCGACGCATCTGGCGGTATTCTTCCCGAGGTCAGAAAACATTGGTCTTACGGCGACGGGATCAACACACTGAATGAAATCACAGACACGGAAACCGTCGGCAGACGGCTTCTGCTGATCGATCTCACGGTCAGAAACGTCACCGGCGCCGATACGGAGTTTTACGTCGGCGGCGCAGTGGGTGATTCGGAAATCGGTCAAAGCGTCATGACGCAGGTCCCGCTGGCGTCGGAAGCGTTCTATATTTCCGGCTCCGACGGCGACAGCGGTCGCTTCTGCTTTCTTCCGATGGAAGAAAACGGGGAACGCGCCTTGACGATCGGCTACCTGATCGACGGGACTGCCGATCTCTCAAAGCTTATTCTCTCCCTGAACGAATACGACCCCGGGCTGACCGCCCCCGCGGAGCTGCAATTTGATCTCGGATCTTTTCTGAGGCTCCGTTAACTGTCACAGTGAAAATATGCCGGCGCAGACGGACACATCCGCCTGCGCCGTGCTTTTTTTCTGCGTTCCTTTTCCAAAAAAATAATTCTGTTCTATTCTGTCGTTCTTCCGAATGCGCGGATTCACCGTTCCGCGCGCAGGATCCGGAACAGATTTATATGTCTTTATAAATATCTTTATAAATATACTATAAATATTACTATATATTATAATAATAATATTGATTTTTTCCGCGCTTTATGATAAAATGGAACAGTATCATTCTCTCAATTTATCATCTGCGAAAGGGCTGAAAATCGAGCTTTGCAAATCCGATCCGTCGCTCGCCGCGGCGACGTTCAGCCTGTTCTTTTCCGATCTTGCGCCGGTGGATTTCGACATGACCGAAGGAACGGTGATCCTTTCCTCCCCCTCCGGCTTCAAGCAGCAGCTCGTGCAGCAGAAATACGCCGGCCTGCTGGCGGAAAAATTCCAGCAGATTCTCGGCTTTGAGGTCAATATCGAGATTGTCACGAAATCCGGCGACCTCGAGGAAGAACCGTCTCAGGACGTTTCCGCCGAGACCAGCGCGTCCTTTACCTTCGACAATTTCGTCGTGGGCTCCGGAAACCAGTTCGCCTATTCCGCCTGCCAGCGCGTGGCGGCTTCCCCGGGAACGGTTTACAACCCGCTGTTCATCTACGGCCGCTCGGGCCTGGGCAAGACGCACCTTCTGCTGGCGATCCAGAACGAGATCCTGCGCACGAATCCCAACGCGTCGATTCTTTACACCACCAGTGAAAACTTTTCCAACGACATGGTTTCCTTCCTTGCGCAGAAAAACATGGAGGAGTTTCATAACAAATACCGGAAAAACGACGTTCTGCTGATCGACGACGTGCAGTTCCTGCAGAATAAAATGGGCTTTCAGGAGGAATTTTTCCACACCTTCAACGCCCTGACGCAGGTTAACCACCAGATCATCATCACCTCGGACCGGCCCCCCAGAGAGATCGACACCCTGACCGACCGTCTGCGCACCCGGTTCGAAAGCGGCCTGCTGGCGGACATCCAGCCGCCGGACATCGAAACAAGAACGGCGATTGTCAAGAAAAAAGCGCAGCAGTATAACCTGCATATCCCCACCTCCGTCGCCGAATTCATCGCCAACAAGCTGAAAAACAACATCCGTCAGCTGGAGGGCGCGGTAAAGAAGCTGTCCGCAATGACCGCGATCACCGGCAAAGGCGGCGAGATCACTTTGGAGATGGCGGAAAGCGCGATTCGCGACGTACAGACCGACAGCATGCCCGTCGCCGTCCGAACGGAAAAAATCATCGAATACATCGCGAAGTATTACGGCGTACCCGTGGAGGATATCCTCTCGAATAAAAGAAATTCCAACGTCGCCCTTGCCCGGCAGGTCGCCTCCTACGTTCTGATTGAAATCACCGGGCAGACGCTGGACGCGGTCGGACAGGCCCTGGGCGGCAAAAACCACTCGACGATCCACTACTCGGTCAACCTTGTCAAACAAAAAATGACGGAAGACCCGGAGTTCAAAAACACGGTGTTCGAGATTATCAACAACATTCAGGAATAAATATACGCCGCCGGACGAGTATACTTTCGACAAGTTTTCGGTTTTCGACACAGGGTTTTGAACAGATTTAAAAATCTGCCGTTCCGGAAAAATAAAGTCGACAGAACTTTACCGTTTTTCAACAGAGCGGCTGCGCCGGAAAAAGCATGTCCGCCGCCGAAACCGGGAGATATTGAAAATTTTGACAATATCTACTAATACTACTATTTCTAAACAGATTGAATAAGAGAAAGGATGAATCCGGAATGAAGCTTTACTGCGACACCGCCGTTATGAAAGAAGTCTGCTCCAATATACAGAGAACGGTCGCGGCAAAATCCGTCAACCCCGCGCTGGAGGGAATTTACATCAAATCCACCGCGCGCGGCATCGAGCTGTGCGGCTACGACAGCGAGGTGGGCATGACCACGACGATCTCCGCGGTATCCGCCGACGAGGGCGGCGTGGTGATCAACGCGAAAATTCTCTGCGACATCCTCAATAAGGGTCTTCCCGAGGAGAAAATGACCCTTGAGGTGGACGACAAGAACCGCTGCCTGATCAGAAGCGGCAAGGCCAGCTATCAGATCATCGGCATCAAGGAAGAAAATTATCCGGATCTTCCCTACGTTATGGGCGGCGAGCCTATCGTCCTGCCGCAGAAAATCGTGAAAGACATGATCCGTCAGGTCATTTTCGCCGTTTCTTTAGACGAGAGCAAAACCGTGCATAAGGGCGTAAAATTCGAGATCCGGGACGGAGAGATCACCCTTGCCGCGCTGGACGGCTACCGGCTTGCGGTGCGGCATGAAAAAATCGAGTATCAGGGAGAGCCGGTCCAGTTTATCGTGCCGCCGAAGACCCTCGGGGAGCTGGTAAAGCTGATCACCGACGACGAGGGCTTCGTTTCCGTCAATCTGGATAAATCAAAAATCGTGTTTACGCTGAACGGATACAGCATCGTCTCCGGCCTGTTTGAAGGGGATTTCATCGACTACCGCAGAACCATTCCCCAGTCGTTCACAACCGAGATTCTGACGGATACGCAGGACATTACCGACAGCATCGAACGCGCCTCCCTTCTGATCACCGAGCGGTTCCGTACGCCGATCAAGTGTGAAATCGACGCGCAGGAAGGAATGATCCGTTTCAGAAGCTCCACCGCGCAGGGCAACGCCGACGACGAGATCGAGGCGCAGATCACCGGAAAGAGCACCGTGAAGGGCTTCAACAGCCGTTATTTCATCGACGCGCTGCGGGCGGTGGAAACCGACCGGATCCTGATCAAAATGAATCCCTCCCCCGTGGACCCGGCGTGTATCTATCCCATCGAGGGGGACAGCTTTTTCTATATGATCCTTCCCGTGAGGCTTCCCGATGAGCAGTAAAATCGTGAAAATCACCGCGAAGGCGGCGGCAATTGAAAAAAAAGACCTGCCCATCAAAACCGATTATATCAAGCTTGACGCCGCGCTGAAATTCGCCGGCGAGGCCTATACCGGCGGCGAGGCGAAAAACGCGATCGCAGACGGCCGGGTGTTCGTCAACGGGGAAAAATGCGTCGAGCGCGGAAAAAAACTGCATGAGGGCGACCGGTTCCGGTTCGGGAGAAGCGAATACACGATTACAAAGGAAGCCTGACCGGCGCGCCGGAATTCACAGCTTATGATCATCAAGTCTTTGGAATTGAAGAATTACCGCAATATTCCCGCCATGGAGCTTTTTCCGGCGCAGGACGTCAATATCATATACGGAGAGAACGCCCAGGGAAAAACGAACGTCATCGAGGCGGTCTGGCTGTTCACCGGCTGCAAGAGCTTCCGGGGCGCGAAGGATAAAGAACTGGTGCGCTTCGGCGAGGAAAAAAGCGAGATCGGCATCGAATACCGCTGCTCCGGAAACGACGAGACGGCGGCGCTGGAGATCACAAATAGAAGAAAAGCCTTTGCGGGCGGCCTTCCGCTGCCCTCTCCCGTGGGTCTGATGGGCGAATTCACCGCCGTGGTATTTTCTCCCGCCCATCTTGCGCTGATCAAAAGCGGGCCTGCGGAGCGCAGGCGGTTTCTCGACACGGCGATCTGTCAGATCCGGCCCGCCTATGCGGGGGCGCTGCGCAATTACACCCGCGCCCTTGACCAGCGAAATTCCCTTTTGAAGGATATCCCCTACCACAGCGAGCTTTTGGACACGCTGGACGCCTGGGATGAGCGGCTGGTGCAGGCGGGGCAGATCATCCTCGCTCATGCAAACGACCAGACTGCCGTTCTGAATGAAAGCGAAATCCAGATCCTTCGCCAGCTGAGGCATCATCAGGTTGCCCTGAAGATTCATTTTCGCCATCAGCGTGCCGTGCTCTGCGTCAAAACCGGCATGGACAATGGCGCTGTTGGCCTTGGAGGTGCCGCAGCACACGTCCTCGCAGCGCTC
>CACYHJ010000116.1 GCA_902774165.1 Oscillospiraceae bacterium | reverse complement strand
TGATGTAAAGGTCCGCGATGCGGTAAGACGGGGTAAAGGGCAGGCCGAAGGCCTCCGCCAGGTCAAACGCCACGGCGTTGCGCAGCAGCGTCGCGTCATAGTGGTTCGCCAGCAGCGACCATTTTTTTGCCTTGCCCATGCCCAGAACGTCGGTCTTTTTGTCAAAATTGATGTTGTAGGGCTTCTTGTCTGCGTTCCATGTGGAATTTCCGCGTCCCTTGACGGATTTCAGCGCAGCGTTGTCAATCACCGCGCTGCCGTTTTCGATCACGGTGACGGTTCCCTTCTCCTTGTTTTCCTTGCTCGCGTGGATCTTCTCCAGCGAGCCGGATTCCGTTTCGATCCATACCGAGGGGATCGACGCGGACTGCAGGACGACCAGTGAAACGTTTGTCCCGTCCGTCTTCAGATTGTGGGTCCCCACGCTCAGCGCCCCGGTCGTTTTCCCGTTTTCAACGGCGGCGCCGTCGCAGGAGACGCTTTTCGCACCCGTGAAGGAGACCGTCAGGCCGGACGGATCGCAGTCCGCCGGCAGATACAGATAATATCGCCCGTCGTCGTTCTTCTGCGCGGACAGCCGCGTCGCCCGGCAGCCCGCGATGGCGGTCACCGTCAGTGCAAAGCCTTTCTTTTCCGCGGCAAAGGATTGTATGGGCAGCGCGCACAGCAGCAGGGCCGCCAGCAGCAGCGAAATCATTTTTTTCATCATTGACCCTCCGTATAAGTGATCCTCTGATTATCAGACGAAATAAACCCCTCTTTGATTTGCTGTCTGACATCAATCAGAGTAAAATCAGCAAAATAAACAAATCCGGAATAAGAAATCCGTCAATCTGACCGTATTATCCGTCATCCGAGCTCCGGCGTATCGGTGAAATATACGCTGCCGGCCTCTGCCCGGTCGGTCTCGAACACGATGATCTCGTTCTCTCCCTCCCGCAGGACCGGCGCGGGGACGTAAAGCGTCTTCTGCGGCCCGGCGTCGTTGTAATATCTGCCCAGGTTGAATCCGTTGACGATCGCCACGCCCTTATGGAACCCGTCCGTCCGCAGGAAGGTGTCGCAGGGCGCGCCCTCGACGGACAGCGTTCCCCGCAGAAACGCGGCGGTTTCCGTTTTGCCGGGGAAGGGGCGGTACCGCAGCGGCGAAAGATCCTTCAGGTCCAGCGGATACATCTCCCAGCCGAAGTGGTACTGCAGCCCGAAGCGGATCCCCCGCAGCCCCTTGCGGTCCTTCAGGCGCGGGCCGTAGTTGACCCTGCCCATGTTCTCGCACAGGATGTCAAGGCGCATCCGCTCGCCCTTTGGCAGCGGCAGACGGATCTCGTCCTTATGCCGGGACCGCTCGATATAACCCTGATATTTCCCGTCGGCCCATACCACCGCCCGGTCGTGCACCGCGTCGATGTTCAGCTCCCAGTCCTCCCGGGGGCCCTGCAGCTGTGTGGAATACAGGGTGAAGCCGTGGTATTGCCCGATGCTCTCGGTAAACTTCGGGGCGGCGGTGCGCACCGGCTCCGTCAGCAGCGGCGCGGCGGTGAAAATGTCGCACATCTCGGTCAGCTCCACCGCGCCGTAGGCCTTTTTCGGCGTGTTTTTCGCGGTGACCGGCCCCAGCGGCTCGCCCCGGAACGCCTCGATGACCTTGCGCACCTCGTAATAGGCCGGCGTCATGTCGCCCGCCTCGGAGAGCAGCGCGCAGTAATCGTAGCTGGTGATCGTCGGCTCGTAGGCGTCGTAATAATTCGCGCCGTTCATGAAGCCGAAATTCGTGCCGCCGTGGAACATATAGAAATTCAGCGACGCGCCCTCCTCCAGCATCTCGCGGAACAGGGCGGCGACCTCCTTCGGGTCGCGGGTGTGGTGAACGTCGTACCAGTGGTCGAACCAGCCGACCCAGTATTCGCCGCACATCTTCGGCTGGTTCTGCCGGAACGCGTCCAGCGCCGCGAAATTGCCCGCCGGGTCTGAGCCGAAATTCGCAACGCATGGGTATTCCTCCAGCGTCCCGCCGGAGAGCATGAACATCGTCGCCCCGTCGGAGGTGAACAGCTGGCAGTCGATGCCGTGCCGGTGATAGATCTCCGCCACGGCGCGCATGTAATCATGGTCGTTGCCGTAGCTGCCGTATTCGTTTTCGATCTGCATCATGATCACGCCGCCCCCGTTGGAGAGCAGGTGGGGCTTGACGATCGGCAGCAGCCGGTCGTAGTAGTTCGTGACCTTTTCGATGAATCCCTCGTCGAAGCAGCGGAATTCCATCTCGTGGTAATTCAGCAGCCACGCCGGCAGGCCGCCCATGTCCCATTCCGCGCAGATATAGGGACCGGGCCGCAGGATAATATTCAGCCCCAGCTCCTCGGCAAGCGAGAGATACCGGCCGAGATCCAGCCCGCCGGAAAAGTCGAATTCCCCCTCCCGGGGCTCGTGCAGGTTCCAGCAGGTGTAGGTCTCGACGGTGTTGAAGCCGCATTCCTTCATCTTCAGCAGCCGGTCGCGCCAGTAATCCGGATGAATGCGGAAATAGTGCATCGCGCCGGAAATCACCGTGTAAGGCTTTCCGTCCGCGAGAAAACAGTTGTCGTTGTGGGTAAACGTCGTCATTTCACAGCCCTCTGAACGATAGAATGCGAGCCGGAGGCCGCCGCGGACCGCCGGATCTTATACACTATTATGCTTATTTTCGTCGGATTTGTCAATACGCAACGGTTTTATTTCCGTTTTATGGATAAATCAGATAAATTTTCTTGACTTTTTTGAAAAAAACATATTATAATAAAAGTAGAAAATTACGGAGGTGTCTCTCATGAAGAAAATCATTGCGCTGCTTTTGACCCTTACGCTCTGCGTCTCCAGCTTCGGCCTTTGCGCCTCGGCTGCGGGATGCGACTGCGAAAACACGCCGGTGGTGCTTGTCAACGGCATCAATTCCCGGGACCTCATCCGGAACCGGGGAACCGGAAACGCCGAGGTGGTGTTCCCCTTTACGGCGAACGATGTGATCGACCTCATCAAAGAGAACATCGGCGCCTTCTGGGACGCGCTGGACGGCGATATCTCCGCTGAAAACGAGGCAATTATCGTCTCCGCGGTGGAAACGCTGCTGGAGGGCGTCGCCATGAACGACGACGGCACGTCAAAATACGACGTGGTCGCCGACTGGGACTGGCCCGCGCGGGACGTGCACCGCGAGGGCGGCAGGTTCACCTTCATTCCCGACTGGCGGCTGGACCCGATGGAGACGGCGCGGCAGCTCAAGGAATTTATTGACTACGTCAAGGAGCTCACCGGGCACGACAGAATCAGAATCATCGGGTTTTCTCAGGGCGCGATCTTCCTGAACGCCTATCTCGCCCTCTACGGCTACGACGGCATCGACGCCTGCGTCTGGAACTGCGGCGCGATGAAGGGCCTTGAGATGGTGGGGCAGCTCTATACCGAAAAGATCCACGTCAATTCCGAGGCGCTGATCGGTTTCCTGAACGAATCCATCGGCAACAGCTTCGGCGACAATCTGCTCTCGCTGCTCACCGGCGCGCTGCTGGATACCGGCGTGGTGGACAACGTGCTGAAGATCACCAACAAGATCGCCGATACCATCGTGAACGACAAGGTCATCCGCGATTCCGTCATGCGCACCGTCGGCAAAATGCCCGCCATGTGGGCGTTCATCGACGACGGGTATTATGAGGAGGCCAAGGCGAAAATGTTCTCCGCCGAGGGCGACGCGGAAAAATACGCCGACCTGATCGCGAAGATCGACAATTATCATTATAACGTCATGGTGAAATGCGACGAGATCATGGACGGCATGCGCGACGCCTGCGGACGCATCGGCGTGATCGCGAAATACAACCGTTATACGACGCCCCTGATCGATTATTACAATATCCAGTCCGACGGGCTGATCGACACAGTGCGGGAATCCTGCGGCGCCACCTGCGCCGATCTGGGTACGACCTTCGGCGAGGATTACACGCAGGCGGTGCAGGACGGCCATAACCACGTCTCCGCCGACCGGATGATCGACGCCTCCACCTGCCGTTATCCGGAGAATACCTGGTTTGTGAAGAACCTCCAGCATTCCGACGGCTGCGCCTATCTCGACGCGCTGGTGAATTTCATCCTGAACGCGGACCATCAGGTCACCGTGCAGGAACGGGAAGACTTCCCTCAGTTCAGCGTTTATGATATCGCCTCCGGCGCGGCGGAGCCCCTGACCGAGGAGAACGCGTCGCTGGGCGCGGCGGACAAGACCGCCGGCGGCTTCCTGGCATTCCTGCGGAAAATCATTGATTTCTTCCGCAGCATCATTGAGATGATCGCGGCGATGGTACGGTAAATTCTGATTTAGCGGGGCGCTTGCGCCCCGTAAATCAGAATTTTTATTACTTCCCGTTCCCTTTTTCCTCCTCCCGTGCTATAATAGATCGTCAGAGCCGGGGAATCCGGCGTTGAAAGGAGCGCAAAAATATGAAACAATGGCTGATTCCCGAGGCGGGCAGGTTTTATAAGGCGAATCTGCACAGTCACTCCACGGTGTCCGACGGCACGCTGACGCCCTCGCAGATGAAGGAGCTTTACAAGCAGCACGGGTATTCGGTGCTGGCGTGCACCGATCACGAGCTGATGGTGCCGCACCACGACCTGACCGACGGGGAGTTTTTGATGATCACCGGCTTTGAGCTGGGCTTTGACGAGGGCTGGCGGAAGGATTTCCTGCAGGCGAAGGTCTGCGATCTCTGCGTGCTGGCCATCGAACCGGATAACGAGCTTCAGCCCTGCTATCACAGAACGAAATATATCCCCGACGACCGGCGCAAATGGCTGAAATTCGACGAAAACGAGCCGGATTTCGTGCGGGAGTACAACCCGGACTGCATCAACGAGGCGATCCGCATCTGCCGCGAAAAGGGCTTTTTCGTCACCTACAACCACCCCCACTGGTCTCTGGAACGCTATGAGACCTACACGAAATACAAGGACATGAACGCCATGGAAATCTGCAATTTCGGCAGCCTGATCGACGGGTATAACGAGTATAACGGCGAGATCTACGACGACCTTCTGCATCAGGGCAAGCGCATCTTCGTGCTGGGGACCGACGACAACCACAACCGCCGCGACCCGAAGAGCCGTATGTGGGATTCCTTCGGCGCGTTTACCATGATCAAGGCGGAATCCCTCGATTACAGAAGCGTCACCGACGCGCTGGTCAGGGGCGATTTCTACGCCTCGCAGGGGCCGGAAATCTACGGCCTGTGGCTGGAGGACGACACGGTGCACGTGGAATGCTCCCCGGCGGATAAGGTGTTCTGCACCACCGCGCAGCGCCGCTGTATGTCCCGCTACGGCGAGAACGGCGAAGAGATCACCCACGCTTCGTTCGAGCTCAAGCCGGAGGACGTGTATTTCCGTCTCACCGTCACCGACCGCGGCGGTCTGCACGCCGACACCAACGCGTATTTTTACGATGCGGTTTTCGGAGGCAAACAGGCATAAGAAAGACGGACTGAAAGACGGACGCGGGTATTTTTCACAGAATTGTTGTTGCAAATGCCGTTTCATTGTGATATTATATAAAAAGCGATATTATTTTGTTGATTCGGAGGTTTTTGTATGAAAAGACGTACCGTAAAGCTTCTGGCGGTCCTGCTCAGCCTTACGCTGATGCTGCCCGTCGCTTCGATGTTTGCCTCCGCGGTGTACGACCCCGCGACGCAGGACTATTCGATCTATCCCGAGCTGGGCGACTATACGCCGGCGGACAGAGTCTACCCGACCATCATCCTGCCGGGCATCAACCAGTCCGACATGGTTTACTGCGACGAGAACGGGGAGCCCATGCTCGACGCGGACGGCAACCGGATCTCCGGCGGCGTGATCCTGCTGGATTCCACCACGGTGGTCCCGAAGGTGCTCAAGCTCGTTCCGCCTCTGCTGATGAGCCTGGTGATGCAGCATTCCTCCGTGGATCTCGCCGATACAATCTACAACGTCGTGCACGAGATCCTCGACATCCAGCAGATGGACAACAACGGCGAGACGGTCAACAATCTTGTGCTGGAATCCTTTGACGGCTCGATCGCCGAGTACCCGGACAAAGACTGGTTCTACCGCATGCTTCCCATGGAGCCCGTGGCGAAGATGATCGGCGAGGAGAACGTGTATCTTTATACCTTCCCGCTGTTCGGCGACCCGGTGGAGAGCGGCGCAAAGCTGCGCGGCTTCATTGAAAACGTCAAGGCAAAAACCGGCAGCGACAAGGTCAACCTCGTCACCATCAGCCTGGGCGGCTCGATCCTGACGGCGTATCTCGACCAGTATCCCGACTGCAGCGATATCAACAAGATCATCAACATCGTCTCGGTGCTCGGCGGCACCGACATCATGGCGGATTTTATGGAACGCCGCTTCAACATCAGCGACGAGTTCCTGTACTCCGACTATGTCCCCATGATCATGAAGCAGTCCTCCGGCTCGGCGGCGCTGGGGTATCTGATCAATATCCTGCTGCGCATCCTGCCGAAACAGACGTTCTACGATATCCTGACCGCGGCGTTCTCCGCGGTGCTCGACACGGTCATCCTCAACGACCCGCAGTTCTGGGCGATGCTGCCCGGCGACCGGTATGAGGCGCTGGCGGACCGGTATCTGCGCGACGGCGAACACGACGCGCTTCTGGCGAAGACCGACCGCTACCAGCAGGCGAGAATGAACCTCAGGGACAACCTGCGCGCGGCGGACGCGGCGGGCGTGAAGGTGTTCAACGTCGCCGGCTACGACCTGAGCTACACCGACGGCGACTATAACTATTTCGGCATCGTCAAGTCCTCTTCGGACGTCAACTGCGACGGCATCATTCCGATCGGCTCCACCACGCTGGGCGCGACCAGCGTTCCCACGGGTACGCAGTTTGACCAGGCGTATCTCGACAAGGCGGATCCGAAATACATCTCGCCCGACAAGAGCGTGGACGCCTCCACCTGCCTGTTCCCCAACCGCACCTGGTTCTTTGACAAGCAGCACCACGAGGTGGGCAGAGACGACAAGATCCTGCGCCTGATTACCGCAATCGTCGGCGGCTATGCGGACACGGTCGATTCCATGCCCGAGTTCCCGCAGTTTAACGTGGGCAGATATACCCGCCCCATCATCCGTTCCGACGGCGGTCTTGTGTTCAACGCGCAGGACGTGCTGAACGATACCGCGGGAACCTACACGCAGGAGCAGAAAGCCCATATCCGCCCGGCGTATGACCATACCCTCGCGATGCTCAAAGATACGATGGGCGGCGAGCAGGCCGCGGCGGACGCGAAGATCGAGCTGCAGGACGCCCTTGCGGATATCGGCGTCGGCGATCACTACAAGGACGAAAACACCGTCGGCCGCAGCCTTCTGGAGCAGTTCATGAAGATGCTGAACGACTTTGTCATGAAGAGCGTCGGCGGCCAGGGATATTCCGATTTCGTCGCCTCTCTGCAGAAATAACGATCCGATACAGCAAAAAGCCGGGATTTCCCGGCTTTTTTTATGCTTCCGGCTTCCGGCAGCCTGCTTCCGGCAACAAGAAACTAACACCCAGCAACCAGCAACCAGCAACCAGCAACTAACAACCAGCAACCAGCAACCAGCAACTAACAACCAGCAACCAACAACCAGCAACCAACAACGTGATTCGTGACTCGTGATTCGTGATTCGTTTGCGCCTGCGGCGCGAGTGTAGAGATGGAGAAGGGAGGAAGGAGGGAGAAGGGAAATTCCCTCATCTCTCAAACAACCGGCGACTCGGGGCGGTCATACCCGCCCCTACATCCGACAACCGATCACCAGCAAGCGAGTGTAGAGATGGAGAAGGGAGGAAGGAGGGAGAAGGGAAATTCCCTCATCTCTCAAACAACCGGAGACTCGGGCGGTCATGCCCGCCCCTACATCCGACAACCGATCACCAGCAACCAACAACCAGCAACCAACAACCAGCAACCAACAACCAGCAACTAACAACCAGCAACCAACAACCACCGGCTCGAAAAAACAGCCGGAGCAAACGGGAAGGCGTCGTAAGGCAGTAAAAGAACAGAAAAACAGCTGCATGGCTTTCCTGCTTGCAAACCAATATAATATAACGAAGCCGGGAGAGGATGAAAAACGATTCCTCTTCCGGCTTTTTGTTGGAATGAAGACAGCCTCCGGCCTAATGAAGACGCTCGTAATGAAGACGGCGCTGTAAACTGCGCCTGATGAAGCAAAGTCGCCCTGATGATCATTCGCTCCATAGGAGCGTCTTCATCTCTTCATCAGCGAAGCGTCTTCATCAGCCCCGCAAGGGGCGACTTCATTTCGGCGCGGCATATGTTTCAAAGGAGAAACCTGCCTGACGCAGCCGCGCCGAACGACCCGACCGCCGCGTTATTCCGCGCCGACGATCTTGATGTTGTCCGACTTGATGCCGGTGTTGTCGAGAATGATATCGCTGATGCGCAGCGCCAGCGTCTCGTCGATGACGTCCTTCGGCACGATGATCTGGATCGCGTCGCCGTTGATCACCGCCACGCAGTCGGTCCCGGTTTTTGCCGAGACCAGCGCCTCCACGTCGGATTCCAGCTTGATGTTCCCGGTGATCTCGTCCAGCGTCTGCCGCGCCCGCTCCCCGCTCTCGCCCTGTTCGTCCAGATGCGCCATAACCTCCTGCACGTTGCGCTTTGCCGCGTCCCGGGCAGTGTCCCGTTGGAGCCGTACGGCGGAGAAGTAATCGGACGCGCCGCTGACCGATGCGGAATCCACCGACCGGGCGCTGTCCTGCGTCGACTGCACCGGCGCCGTGACGCCCTCCGGGCCGGAGACCGGGGTGGATTTCGGTTTTGTGTAATACCAGTTTGCGAAGACCGCCGCCGCCAGCGCGACGATCATGACCGACAGCGCCAGCTGTCTTTTTTTCAGCAGTTTTTTCATGATGTCCCTCCGTTTGTTATGAACTGATCTGCATTTGCGCCACGTAAACCTGATCCCGGCCGATGCCGAGCGCCGCCCGTACCGTTTCGGTCACCTCCCGCCGGACGCTCTCGCTGCCCGCGCCTTCGCAGACCACCGCAACGCCGCGGATCACCGGCTCGCTCTGCGCCACCGGCAGGCCGCCGTCGCCGGCAAGCACGGTTTTGCTCTGCCGGGAGGAAGAGACGCGTTCGCCTTCGGTTTCGTCGGATGACTGTACGTCCTCGGCGAACCTGCGCTCGCCGGAGCCGTCGAGGGTGATCATGACCCGCACGTTCCCCACGCCCCGGATTTCGCCCAGCAGGGCGGTCAGCCTGCGTTCCGCGGATTCAGTATAAGCTGCCGCGTCAAAGGAATCTGTCGAAACGGCGGGCGTTTTCTCTTTTTTCGCTCCCGTGAATTCGGAGAGAAAGAGAATCAGGATCCCGGCGGCGCCCGCGAGGATGAGCAGCAGGGTCTTTTTGTCCCGGACGCCCTTGAACAGATTTTCTAACCGCATACCTGCGCTCCGATCCCGAAGGACGCTTCCAGCAGCCGGGCGGCGTCCGGGCCTGCGCCTTCGATTCTGAACCCGTCTATATTTATGACGCCGCTTTCGTCGATATGACAGTCTGCCTGCACGGAATCGAAGGGGATCCCCGCCTCCTCCAGAGCGCGGGCGGCGCTTTCCTCCGCGGCGGTCCTTGCCGCAGCCAGCACCGCGTCGCCGGCCCGCGGCGTTTCATACCCGGACGCGGCGGCGGGAAACTGCGCCGTGAGGTTCCCGCGCAGCAGCTTGCCGACCGGCATGAACAGCACCAGAATGAAAAAGAC
>CACYHJ010000115.1 GCA_902774165.1 Oscillospiraceae bacterium | reverse complement strand
CCGCAGGCAACCTGACGGTTGTCAAGGAGAATCTGTGCAAGATGACGGAACAAAGATCAAGCAAGACGCGCATTCGTATTTGTGCGGTGTTGCCTTAACTGCGCACTTACTCACCGGGCTGACGAGAAGTGAGAATGCGGCCTTACCACGCCCGAACTTTTCCGGCCGTCTTTTTTTATTTTTTTATATTCTTACCGGTTCCGGATCGCTTCGGATCCGGACAGACAGACTCAGTGGAACACGATGCTGAGCTTCTCTGCGATCAAACGGATGAAATTCAGGAACCAGGAGATGAAGTCGATGATCCTTTGCGAGCCTTCCCGTTTTTCGCTCTCATCGCCCGGCGCGAACCGCACGTCGTCCAGACTCAGGGACGCATTCTCGCCCTCAAACACAAAGCGGACGTCCGTCACGCCGGAAAGGCTTGAACTGTCGCTCAGAAGCCCCGCCGGGGTGCCGCCCAGACAGATCCGGTTCAGGTCAAAGACAATTCTGTGCCACTTGCCGTCGGCGGGGACCGACGCGCTCAGGCTGTCGCCGTCGGCGATCGCAGGAGCGTATTTCATGAGAGGCGAGGTGAAAATCAGCGCCGAAACGGTCGCGGCGGCATCGCCGTCGTTACGGACCATCAGGGAAAGACGGCCGTAATCGGACCAGTCGGTGTTGAGGTCGCTGAAGACGTACCGGTCCTTCTCCGGCTTTACATTGAGAAGAGGATTTACGTAAAACTCCCCGTCGCCGGCGATCTGCATCCCGGCGGAGCCGGTATACGCCGCGTCCGCGCTGAAAGAAATCTCGGCGTTCTTTGCCTGCCAGGTATCGTAAAACGCGCTGTAGGACGACCGGTTAAGGGCGTGCCAGCTCTGCGCTTCTTCGCATTCGGTCCAGGCGTTGCTCTGCCAGGAGCGGGTCAGCGCGTCCCAATCGGTGCAGAAGCACGCGGCGGGAAGCGTGCGTTCGCCGTCCTGCGAGGCGTAAAGGTTGGCGCGATCGTTGGAGATCGCCAGCGCGTAAGCCGCGTTTTTCGGCTCCGGCACGTCGGGGCTTGAGATCAGAACGGTATTCTCCCCGGTGATCTGCGCGTCGGCGCGCACATAGACGCCGTTCTCCCCCGCGATCGAAAAGCCTCTGAGGGCGTCGCCGCCGCAGACAAGGCCGTCGCCGACGTTGCGAAGGGTGACCTCAACGCCGCCGTCCCCGACCGCGTAAGACGCGAGGGCCGGCATGGTATAATCGCCCGCGGCGCCGTAAACGAGACGCTGCGCGGCAAAGCTCATGCGCTCGCCGATGGGCTTTTTCGGCGCGGGATGGATCGCGCCCGCAGACCCGTAGACCGGCGCGTAATCATACGCTGTGACCAGCGCGCGGGAATCGGGACGCTCGTTCTGGATCGCAGCGAATTCCGCGTTCATCTTCGTGACGCTTTCATTCTCGAAATAATAGTAGGCGGCAAGCTCGGTCCAGATAATGGGCAGCTTCCCGTCACAGCCGAACAGCTCGGAATAATGGTCCTGCATCAGGCGGAACGCCTCGGTATACTCTCCGTTATCGTACCGAAGGCTGATATCCGACTCTCCCTGATACCAGATCATGCCGGAGAAACGGAAATTGCGGATCGGCGATATCTTTTTGTTGTACTGCGCCGTCATGGTGGTAAAATCGCTGGCGGCGTCTTCATCCCAGCCCTCAAGGGTCATATAGGTGCCGTTCTCCTTCGCCTGAGCGGTAAGGGCGGGCGATTGCTCCACCGCTTCGCGGGGAAGCCAGGCGAGAATCGAGCTGCCGCCCAGCGGAACCGATACCACACCCAGCGGAACGTCCAGCGTTTTCGCAAGGTCCATGGCGAAGAAATAGGAAACGGCGCTGAAGGAGGCCGCCCGCTGATCCGCCGCGTTGAACCAGCAGCAGTCGGGGATCTCATTCTGCCCCTCGGCGGGGACTTTATTATAATCTCCTTTGTAGGGCACGATCTCCCAGCAGAAAAACAGCCGGATCCACTGCTTCAGGTCTTCGTCGCCCTCCCGGGGATCTGTGTAATCCTCCGCCTGGGCGTAAGGGTAGCTCATATTCGACTGCCCGGCAGCCAGCCAGACCTCGCCGAACACAACGCCGGTCAGCGTGCGGAACAAAACGCCGTCTTCATAAAGGGCGACCGAATATTCCTCAAACGATCCCGCAGGGGTCGGGATCGAAACGGTGAACGTCCCGTCGCTTCCTGCCCGGGACGAATTTTCGGCAATCACCGCGCCCGAGGCGTCCTTCAACACCGCTCTGACGGCTGCGCCGGGCGCGCCGGCGCCGGCAAAAACCGCCTCGGAATTCTGCTCAAAAATCATACCGTCGGCGTATACGTTATAAAGATACGCCTCCGGTTCGGCTGCGGAAATCACCGCGGGAAGGATCCCGGCGATCAGCAGCGCAGTCAGAACAACCGCAAGAATTTTTTTCATGACAAAAACTCCTTTCCCCGGCGGCTGCGCCGGGCGTAATATCCGGCTGCCGGAACGGTCTCCGGCAGAAATCAGCTGTTACATCGTTTCATTTTCATAGAGGATCTTTGTGCCGGAGCGTTCAAAAGAGAACGGGACGAATTTGCATTCCGGAAACGCTCGCTGCAGGGACGCCTGCCGTTGGATCGGGACATATAACAGCATAAATCCGCCGCCGCCCGCGCCCAGAAGCTTGCCGCCCAGCGCGCCGTGGGCCTTCGCGCACTCATACATTTCGTCGATCTTCGAATTTGTGATGGCGGAAGAAAGGCTGCGTTTGAGCCGCCAACCCTCGTCAAGAAGCCTGCCCACGTCGTCGATCTCGCCGTCCCGCAGAAGCTGTTCCGCCTCATAGACCATCTGTTTCATCCGGTGGAGCTGGGAGAGCGTGGCGGGGATATTCTTCTGCTGCTCCCGCGCGACCTGGCCCGAAAAATGCGTAAAGCCGGTAAACATCAGCACAAGGCTGCTCTGGAACTGCCGCAGGCGCTCCGGCGCGAAGGTCAGCGGCTTGACCGAAAAGCCCGCGTCGCTGAATTCCAGCCGGTTGAAGCCGCCGAAGGCGGAAGCCAGCTGGTCCTGAACGCCCCCCGCCTCGCGGCAGAGGTCGCGCTCGATATGGATCGCCTCTTTCGCGATCGTCATTTTATCGGGATTTTCGTTGCGCATCGCGTGAAGCGCGTGCACCAGGCCCACCGCGAACGCGGAGCTCGAGCCGATGCCGGAGCAGGCGGAAAGGTCGGCGTCGTAGGCGATCTGGATCTGCTCCACGGGAATATACCGCAGGGTCTCCCGGACCAGCGGATGCTCGACCTCGTCGACGCTGTTGAACCGCTCGATGCGGGAATAGGTGAACTGATTCTGATACTCGAAAAACGGCGGCAGGTGCCGTACGGAAACGTAGCAGTATTTGTCAATGGTGGCGGAGATCACGGAACCGCCGAACCGTGAATAATACTCTTTATAGTCGGTTCCCCCGCCGAAAAAGGAAACCCGGAACGGCGTTCTGATTATGAGCATTGATCTTCCTCCCACAGGATCTCCGAAAGGCCGGTGATACGCTTGAGCAGCGCGTTGTCCATCACGGCGTTGTCCGCGCGCCGGTCCTTGAAAAACTTTGCCCCCTGCGCGCCTGTCAGCGGGACCACAAGCGACGGGTCCGCGCCGAGGTTTTTCGCAATGGTCACGCCGACGTCGTATTTGCCGTAGCCCCGGTCGCCGCAGACGTTGATCACCGGCGGCAGCGGCCCGTCCGTCCGGGACAGGGCGACCGTCAGCGCGGCGGCGTCCCGGTAACTGAGGACGGAACGAAACATCCCGTCGATCATTTCGATTTTCTCCCCGTTCAGGAGGCTTTCGCGGATTTTGTCGTAAAAATGCTTTTTTTCACAAAGGGACGGCCCCAGCATGAACGGATACCGCAGCGCCGTAAAGCCGAACCGGTTCACGATCCGCTCCGCCGCGGCCTTCTGCCTGCCGTATTCGTTGATCGGGTCGAGGGGGTCTGTTTCGCGGAAGCGGTCCTTTCCCGCCGGCATTTCGCCGTAGACGCAGTCGGTGGACGCGTAAAAGAGCTTTTCCGTCCGGTCGGCAAACACCGTGAGAAAACGCTCCAGCCCGTCGAGATTGACCCGCCGGCCCTCCCCGGGGTTTTCATACAGACGGTCCACCTGATGCATGGAGGCAAGGTAAAACACCGTGAGCTTTTCTTTGCCGCACAGCGCGCTCAGCGCCGCGACGGACACGGGATCGGTCACGTCGCAGCAGGCGCACCGCGGGGACGCGGAGAGATTGCGCAGCGCCGGATCCCTTCTGGTGTATATGATATTTCCGGCGTTTTCCGCGCGCAGCGCTTCGACCAGATAACTGCCGAGGAATCCGCCGCCGATGATCAGCTCCATCATGACTCCTCCGGATTCGCCCCGGCGGGATACTCCTGCCGGATCTCTTTTTCGTGATATACCGTTCTTCCCTTGCGCCTGCCGAACCAGACGACAGCCTTCGCGTATTCTTCGATATCGTCAAAATAAGTGTCCGGCGTCACGGTCAGAACATTTTCGACCTTGGAAAGCGGTTCATATTCCCCCAGAAGAATCCGGTTGAAATAAGCGTGAAGGTCATACGAAAAAACCGTCCGCGTGACCCGGTCGACGGGTTTTCTCAGCATCAGAGCGGAATACCGCCGGATCTCCTCAAACAGCGGCCCCGCGATGCCGAACCCCGCAAGGTAAGGCAGCAGCTCCGCGATGCAATTTTCGTAATCGGAAATAATTTCAAGGAAGGCGCCTTCCTCAAAGAACCAGGTGATGTTGCCGAATTTCATGTTGTGGAACGTCCAGTCCCCGGAGAAGGAATCGTCGTATTTCCTGCGGAAATCCGCCCACAGCCGGCTGAGCTTGCCGCTGCCGGAAATAATATAGTTCAGAAGGCCGTTGTAAAAATCGTAATAAGTACAAAGCCCCTCTTTATAAAGGTACATCGCAAAATACCGCAGCACGCCCAGGCTGTGGAAGGTCTGCAGGCAGACCGAGAAAAGGCTGGCGGCCGTCCAGTCGTCCTCCGACATGGAGGCGGTGGAGCGCACGATATAGGAATACTCCTGCACCTCGTCCTTCTCCTCCGGCGCGGAATGGATGTGGTTGAATTCGACCTTGATCACGTTGATCCCGTATTTTTTGATGTATTCGGGATCCGCCATCTCGGCGTTCGGCAGCATCTCGCAGTTATAGACGCTCAGGGAGTTATGCTGTCCGCTTTCCAGAAGACGGCACAGCCCGGCGCAGAAGCTCTCCAGCGTTTCTCCCGGCAGGCCGAGAATCAGCTCGGAGTAGGCGGGAATCTCCGCCTCGTTATACCGCTTCAGCAGGGCGGAAAAGTGCTCGATCGTCAGGTTTTTTCTGCCGATGTTCCGCAGCGCCTCATCGGAAAGCGTCTGATACGCCATCGTCGCGCCCTTGTCCATGCCGACCTCGTTGAGGGCCTTGCAGATGCGGAACACCCGGTCCGCGCTGTTTTTTTCGTAGCAGACGCGGAACGCCTCTGGATAGCCGTATTTTTTCTTCGCGGCGATCACGGCGAGCGTGATCTCGTAATCCCGCTCGAACATCCCGAAATTGGAATCGCCGCAGAAGACGTAGCCGATTTTGTTGACGCCGAGCCATTCGATTTCGGCAAGGACCCGCTCCATGGGGAAAAACCGCATTTTTTTGCCGTTAACCCAGTCGCAGTAGGCGCAGCGATAGGGGCAGCCGCGGTTCGTCTCGACCACGGCGAGAAATTCCTTGCCGTGATTTTCCCGCATGATCTTATCGAATACGCCGGTCAGATAGGGCGACGGGTACCCGGACGGGTCCCCCGGCTCGGCGACGGGATTCTGAATCACCGCGCCGCCGCGGCGGTAAGCGATGGAAGGGATCTGCTCCACCGCGCCGCGCCGTTCGCTCAGCGCAAGGAGAAGACGCGCAAAGATCTCCTCCCCCTCGCCGCAAAGAAGATAATCAATATAGGGTTCCTGCTCCAGCAGCTCTCCGCCGGTGCGCACGCTGTGGCCGCCGAAGACGATCACACAGTCCGGATATTGTTCCTTCACCATGCGCGCCAGCGTCTTGTTGTATTCCATATTCCACACGCTGGCGGAAAAGGCGACAAGATACGGGTCGCGCAGCTTCGCGATCGCGTCGGCAAGCCGTTCTCTGTAATAGATGATATCGGGGAACGCATATTCTGCCCTGATCTCGGGATAGCGAAGCGCGTTGGCGATCAGCGTACCCGCCGCATAGGGCAGATACACCGAACCGTCAAACGAAAACCCGACCTGAACGAAATAAATATTTTTCACTTCGCGTGCCTCCGCAGCGATACCGCCGCCGTTCATTGCTCCGGCGTGCGCAGGATATCGCTTTGATCTGAAAAGTAAATCTTAAGAATCACGGGATAATATTTGATCAGCTCCCGCAGGGTGGTGTGGCTTTTTCCCTCGCGGCGTTCCACGTTGCGGCTGGGGACTTCGACAAACCCGCAGCCCGTTTTCACGAGCTTGAACATCAGCTCGGCGTTGAAGGAAAAATCCGTCTGTTCAAACCGGATGCGCCGGTAACACCCGATCGGCGCGATCTGGATGATATTTGTAAAATCCGTCAGCTTTGAGCGGAACATGAGACGGAAGGTTTTCTGCGAAACGTAATTGATCAGCTTGCGAACAGGATCATAGCCGCGGTAGCCGTCCCCGTCAAGCCAGCGGCTGGTGGTGACGATCTTGTCCGGGCAGAGCCGGGAAAGACGCAGCATTTCGGGAAATACCTCGGGATCCGCCGCGCCGCTGTCCGCGGTCCAGTAAAGCATATGCGTGCCGCGCACGGCGTCGATCGCCTCGCGCACGGCGTTGCCGAAGCCGTAGCCGGACTGCACGAAATAACGGCAGTACGGCTTCTCCCGGCAGATCCCCTTCACCGTTTCGACGCAGGGGATGGAGCTTCTGCGGGCGAGCACGAAGATAAACTCGTCCGCGCCGCCTGCGGCGTCCAGCTTCCGGAACACCTCTTTCAGAGAATCCGTCTCGTCATAGCAGGTGATGACGACGGAGAGACTCATTGCATCCTTCATTGATTGACTCCCTTTTCCGGCCCGTCGCTGACGATATCTTTGGTGCCGTCCTCTTTTTCCACCGGGACCGTGTAGAGCACCACAAGATATGTGTCCGCAAGATATTCAAACGTATGAGCCGTGTATTCGTCGATCCGGAAATAATCGCCGTCGCCGAACACCGCGGATTCGGTCTCCCCGTCCCGCCATACCGTGACCCTGACGCTGCCGCGGATGATATAGAACGCCTCTTTCGTCGTCCGGTGGTAATGCCGGTTGCCGCGCACGGCGCCTTTTTTGGTATAGATCGCGTTGATCTGGCTGTACCCGCCGCGGGCGATCTGCGTCAGCGTGCCCCGCTCGTCCGGAAAGAAGAAATCAGGCGTAAGAACTGTG
Source organism: Oscillospiraceae bacterium (assembly GCA_902774165.1). GTDB lineage: Bacteria > Bacillota > Clostridia > Oscillospirales > Acutalibacteraceae > RGIG2774. The sequence goes on along the minus strand of CACYHJ010000115.1, from coordinate 438 downwards.
ATCAGCTTCATGGTTACACGTTCCCGTAAAATGAATTCTTGATGATCGAATACGCCTTGATCAGCTCGGCGATCCCGTCGTCCAGCGAGTACTGCGGCCGGAAGCCGAGTTTTTCGATCTTTTCGTTGGAGACGAGGTAATTGCGCTTGTCCGGATCGGTCCCCACCGGCGCCTCGATGTAAGTGAAGCGCGGAAGGAATTCCCTGATTTTCGCGCACAGCTCCAGCTTGGAGATATTCGCGTCGCTCAGGCCGCAGTTGTAGGTCTGCCCGTTCATCTCGTCAAAGTGCTCCATGGCAAAAATGAACGCGTTCGCCGCGTCCCGCACATGCAGGAAGTTGCGCATGAAGTGGCCCTCGAAAATCACCAGCGCCCCGTCGAACACGGCGCGGTAGACGAAATCGTTCACAAGAAGATCGATCCGCATTCTCGGCGACG
>CACYHJ010000114.1 GCA_902774165.1 Oscillospiraceae bacterium | reverse complement strand
CTCGGCGCCGCCGTCGGCGGTTTTGAAATACCCGTGCAGGATGCTGTCGTCAAGGCTTTCATCGCTGAACGCCGAGGACGCGGGCAGCTTCTCGAGCAGCTCGAAATCATAGATCTCCGGGAGCATCGTCGCGGTCGCTTCCGACTTGACCGTATTGAAATAATAGTCGCGGAGCTTCGGGATCTGTTTGAACAGCGTTTCGTTCGTCGGAGGATCGAGGATGGGCGCCTCGCTGAACGTGACAGGCCCCGTGCTCGCATACATCCGCGCACCGGCTTCGCTCTTCATGAACGGGACCATATCGGTAGCGTAAAAGATCTGGTTCACGGGCGTCGCCGGGTCGTATGCCCGCAGCATCAGCATTTTTTCGCCGTCCCAGCCGTAGCGCAGCTCCCAGCCTTCGGGGATCTGTATGGTGAAGGCTTCCGTATCCTTCTCGATCAGCTTCAGCTTCGATGCCGCGGTCGGCACGACGTTCACGGCGGGAGCCGCGGCGCTCTCCGCAGGCGCCGGGGCGTCGGATCCGGCGTTCTCCGGGCTTTCGGTCGCGGCGGGAGCGCTTCCGGACGGCGTTTCGCCGCCGTTATTCGATGGCTTCGGACCGCCGCAGGCGGAACCTCCGACCGCAAGCGCGATCACAAGAAGCAGCGCGGCCGCGGTGCGAAGCGCTTTTCCCCGGCCGGCCGATCCTGTTTTTGCGGACTTCATCGTTTTCATTATATCGCCTTCGAATTCGAATTCACTACAATATCCCACAATTTATTATATACTTGTATGTAAAAAAAAGCAAGCAAAAGCGAAGACTTTTCGGTCTGCAGTAACCGCGGGAATAAATTGATTCGCTCTTTTCTTGCTTTTATTTCATACAATATTCAGGAGACGCCGTTTCGGAGTTTTGCGTCTCTGTTTCATTATTCCGAAATGAAAAACGACGGTCTCCTTAAACTGCCGATTGAGAAACAGATCAACAAACAGAATTTTACCGCGCATGCCTGCTCAAAGCCGTTTTTGAAGCTTGTACTTGTTGTACCCGTTCGGATAGTCTTCGAGTGTGCAGTACACCGTATAACCGAGTTTCTTAATTCCAGTCGCGGGCGTCGACCATCACAATGCAAGCGCCGTTTTCCTTCACTTCCCGCTCGAGCTCCGAAAGGAGACAGGAGCCGACGCCCTGATCGCGGTAAGGCTCATCCACCCACAGCATTTCAAGAAACGCGATGTTCCAGAAGTTCACGCCCGCAAAACCGGCGGCTGCCGGTTCGCCGTGATCCCCCCGGATCTTTCTTCCGATCCATTTAAAGTCACCCGCGGCGTTTGCCGCAAAATCACTTTCGTTTGTTATTCTCCGTTTTTCCGCTGAACATCAGGATGGAAAGCAGCACCAGACCGATCCCGACGATTTTTACCGCGGTGACACGCTCGCTGAAAACGGCGGCGCCGATGACCGTCGCGATCACGGGCTCCACCGACGCCACCACGGGGACCTTGCTTGCCTGGGAGATTTTTGAAAGGCCGCTGAAATAGAAGGCGTAGGCCAGCGCCGTCGCGATCAGGCCGAACAGAAGCCCGAACAGAAGCAGCCGCGCGTTAAACGGCTGACCGACCGTCCGCCAGGGACGGCGCGCAATCGCGATGAAAACGCAGCCGAACAGAAGGTTATAGGTCGCCACGGCAAAGGGCGAGGCCTCCTCCCGCATGGCGATCTTGCCGATCACGGCGGTCATGCCGTAGGTGAACCCCGCGCCGACGCCCACAAGAATCCCCACCGGCGCGATCGAGGAAGCGCTGAAATCCCCGCCGGTGGCGGTGAGCGTACATCCCGCCACGTTGAGCAGCAAGGCGATCCATTTCAGAGAATTCAGCTTCTCCCTGAACAGCAATACAGACGCGACGCTTGTGAAGATCGGCGCGGAATACAGAAGGACCGAGCCGACGCTCATCCCGTTCATGCTGACGGAGGTGCTGTACAGGATGTTGAAGATCCCCTGACAGACGACGCCTAAAAGAACGCAGGAAAGCAGCGTCTTCCGCCCGATCCGGAACGCCTTCGGCCCGTCGAAGATCAACGTCAGAACGGCAAGGAACAGAGCGCCGAACAACAGCCGGAGAAAGCTCGTATACGACGGCGACGAGCCCCGGTCCTCCATCAGCTTGACAAACAGGCCGATCGAGCCCCAGAGGCACCCCGTGATAAATATTTTGGCAAAGCTTTTCAATTCGGAATTCATGCGCAAAGTCTTCTCTTTCATGGGATCATTCTGTTATGACCGGCAGTACGGACCGCTGGTTTTTCATCCTGACGTCAGGAGCCTTTCCCGACGTCCTTTCTGTAACACAGAAAATATGCGCCGAAGAACGTCAGCAGAGCGAACGCCGCGCAGATCCCCTCCAGCGCCCACGCAGAGAGATTGATCACGTGAAAGATGCTCAACGCCCCGATAAAATCCATACCGGTATGAAGGACGATCGCCGCAGGATAAAGCCAGAAGCGCTTTTTGTCCCGGCAGGCAAAAAAGACAAGGATCGACGCGCCGACGTGGAACAGAACCGCGAAGATCCGCTCGACAAAGGCGATCCCCACGTCCCCGAATGAAAATCCCGTGATGGTATTCACAACGGTTTCGACGCTGCCGAGCTGCTCCGGGGCAGCTGACGCGACCTGATCGATCACAGTGCCGAAGACGCCGGTATTGATCATGACAGCATAAACAATATACTGGAGATAGGTAAGCCCCAGAATCAGGACCACTTCAAAACAGCCGTGGCCGACGCCGTATGAGATCGCCGTTTCCCGGTTCCCGCGCTTTTTCAGAACCGTCCGGAAGGCGATCAGCCGCCCGGTTTCTTCAAACACGCCGGGGAACAGCCCTGCCGCAAGCGCCAGCAGCACGGGATTTGCATTCAGGAACCGGCTGACGGCATGATCGGGAAGTCCCATCGCGGTCGGAAACGCCAGCACGTTCTGAATCGGCTTTTCAAGAATCAGAGCAAACAGCAAAAACGTTGCAGCGCCGATCAGGATCGTTGCGACAGGCTCTTTTTTCCTGATTTTCCATAGGACTGCCGTCAACACCGGGCCTGCGATCCAGATCACGGCGCCGATGATCAGCGGGAGGAAGGATGCTGCTCCGACATGAATATTCTCCGTCATATCCCTACGCCTCCGTATCTTCTCTGCCGAGAACTTTTTTCTGCCAGCTTCGTTTTCCGCACTCAGGGCATTTCATGTATCTTGTCCTGCCCGTATGCATCGCAAGAATTACCTGACGGTAGGTTGGCACGTATCTGTGATGGCAAAGCCGGCATTCATAGTATCCGGCCTTTTGCTCAATGCCTGCGGCGATAAAAGCGACCGTAAATATCATCACGAGAGAGCATACGATAAGTACGATTCTTAACCACGTCGGCATTTCGATGAATGACGCCACAAAAACCATGACCACTCCAGCAATGACAGCCGGAAACGCAATCCAGTATTCCGTCCTGATCATCTGCCGGTTCTTTTCCTCAACCTCCCGTCTCATTGCCAGAAGGTTCTCTTCCGCCTGTTTATCATAGGATTCCGCCATAATTCTTTCGCCCGACAGCAGCTCGTTGACGTTGATTTTCAGAAGCTCGCACAGCTCCAGCATGATTCCGGAATCCGGCATGGACTTTCCGGTCTCCCATTTCGATACCGCCCGGTCGCTGATTCCGAGCTTCTCGGCAAGGTCCGCCTGCGTCATGCCCTGTTCCTTCCTGCAGGATGCGATGAATTTTCCGATTTTGATCTGATCCATATCGGGCGCCTCCTTTCACGGCTCAAGTATAACCGGAAGTACGGTATTTTCACACGAACCGGCAGTTGATTTTCGAAGACTCTACCATTGGTTGAGTCCTGTAAAACGCGCTCCCCGCCGCCGATGATGGTAGCGTCTGAGCCTCATTTTTGACATCTAAATCACAGCCACAACCCTACCACAAAAACATCCACACCACTAACTCAACCCTCTGACATCTAAATGGCCTACTCAACCCTCAGAACATTTTATTTGATATGTTCTGATAGAGCGATTTTTGCGGTCAAATCCGCTCTCCTGCACTGATGCCTAAATGCTGGAAAAGCTCGGAAATACGGCACTTTTTCGCACCTCACTTCCGAACCCGTGACATCAATACCACCGTCTCGATTAACTTCTGAATGAGAAGCATATCGAAAACGGGAGGTTATCACTCTGCGGAATAACGATATTCAAGTCCGAAATCATGATCATCCTCTTCGTTCTGAAGATAATCATATCCTTTTTCCGATACGATTTGAAAGCCACATTTTTCATGTACTTTTAAGGATGCAGGATTCTTCTTGCTGACACAGTCACAAATCCGAAATGGTCCACCTTTCTTTAAAACATCCAAGACGCTTAATAGAAGCAACGAGGCATAACCCTTTTTTCTGGAATCAGGCCGTGTCTCAAGAGCTTCAAGATAATACGGGCCGTTCAGAACCTTACAAGTTCTTAACGCACTATGCCAAACGCCATTTTCCTCAAAGATCCAGTAAGCAGCTTCATTTTGCGAAAAGAATTCGTTTTTCAGAAAGTCCAAAAAACCAGTTTCGACTTTTTGCACTGCCAGCTCTTTGTTTTCCTCGTCTGGAAAAAAGTAATCTGTGTTTTCATAATTGCTTTCGGAGTAAATGTCCATCAGCTTTCTTTCATTCAGATCACAAAACTTTTCTATTCTAAGTAACATAACAGCCTCCGTAAATCCCGATTTGCCGATTTGATTTTATGCGCCGCTCAAAACAGTAAAGAATCGTGTTTTATCTTTTTGCAGGCAGCGACGGTGTCAGTCGTTTTTCTTTTTCCTGCGCCTGTTTATCGTCTCATGCGACTCATCGTCCCAGACGGTCCTCTCGGGCCCGAGCGTTCCGTACATCGTATTTTCAAACGAATAAGCCATTTTGCCTGTTTTGATCAGCCTTTCGTTGTCGGTATCGTCATCGAACGCGCCGAGCCGGGCGTAAATATCCCGCGTTATTTCATAGTCATACTGTTCGCGCCCTTCACGGCTCGTGTATATGATCTCCGCGAAATACCTCCCGGTATCGGGATCATAAAAGGCGGTCCAGTTATTTCCTTTTTTTTCGTTCTTCATTCGGTATCCGCTCTCTTTTTATTATCCTGTTCTCCGCATCATCCGGTCGAAATCGTTCCGGCAAACGGGAATCGGTCAGCGTGCCGGACCGAGCGGCTTCTGCATGCAGTACATGGTGTGGCCTCTCGGATAATCCTCAAGCGAGCCGGTCACTGTTTCATAGCCGTTCTTTCTGAAAAAACCCACGTTCCAATCATATACTTCAATAAACGCAGCGTTTGCGCCGTTTTCTTCGGCCTCCCGCTCAAACTCGCGCAGCAGCCGGGTGCCGATCCCCTGCCGCCGGTACGGCTCGTCCACCCAAAGCGCATCGATATCTGTGCCGTTCCATCCGTCCACGCCGCCGACAAGGCCGGCAATGATCCTGCCGTTCCCGTCCGTTATCTTTTTCCCGATGGAAACGTATTCGTGCTCGCGCGGCGCGAATACTTCATCGTGTCTGCGCAGCCTGTCGGAGAGGAACTCCGCATCTTCTTCGCCGCCCGGGATGATCTCATATTTATCCGTGTCTGAAGGATCGTATTCCATAACGGTCCGGTCGAGCCTTTTCGTCATGAAATAGTGCTCATGTCCCTTCGGGACGCCCGACATTATGTCATTCACCGTATATCCGCGGTTTTCGTAGAACGGTTTCGCCTGAAAATCGAACGTGCCGACCATGGCAAGATAACAGCCGAGCTCTCTTGCTTTCTTCTCGGCTTCCCGGATCAGCGCGGAAGCAATTCCCTTGCAGCGGTACGCTTCCTCGACCCACAGATCGAAAATCGACGCTGTTTTCCGTTTGTCGACAGCCAGAATACATCCGCCGAGAAGGTTTCCTTTTTCATCTGTGACTTTATACACGAATTCTTCTTCCCCGGCCGTCTCTTCGGGCGGAACGATGGTATCGAACACCCGGGCTGCCTGTTCTTCAATATATTCAGCGTCTTCTTCGGAACAAGGCGTCATATCAAATAGCATTCTGTTTCCTCCTCAAATCATTTTATAGAGCTCGTAGCAGTCGTGTCCTTTGGGGACGTCTTTGAGCTCGCCCCTGAGCAGATAGCCGTTTTTTCTGAAAAAGCCGACGTTCCAGTCGCCCGCGTTCGTCAGGATCATGTGTGCGCTGTTTTCCTTTGCGAATTTTTCCGCTTCCATCATAAGATACGTGCCCAGGCCCTGCAGTCTCAACGGCTCTTCCACGAACAGCGCTTCGATAAAGCCGTTTTCTCCTTTGTCCGCGTCCGCGATCACGCCTGCAACAAACCTGCCGTCTTCGTCGACAAGCTTCTTATAAAAACCGACGTTCTCGCATTTCGGCTCGTAGGCTTCGCTGTATGCCCGGATGCCGTTTTCGATCACCTTCGCGTCGTCTTCGCCGCCGGGTGAAACTCTGAACCGGGCTCCGCTGTTGTCTGTCGGCACATATTCCGACGTATTTTTGTCCAGATATTTGACAAGGGAATAACTGATATAGCCGTTCGGCTTTTTCAGCGTCGTAAAAACGGTGAACCCGTGTTTTTCATAGAACGGTCTCGCCATATAGCTGGCGGTGCCCAGCGTCACGACCCGGCAGCCCTTCTCCCTTGCGATTCGCTCGACCTCCCGGATGATCATTGAGCCGATCCCGTGATGACGATACCGTTCATCCACCCATAGGGTGTCAAGGAACATTCTCAACCAGCGGTATTCGTAAGCACACGCGATACATCCGCCGACGATCTCTCCGTTTTCGACCTCGACTTTAAGCACGAATTCTTCTTCGTCCGCGTCCGTTTCGTGCGGCACGATCTCATTGATCTGCCCGCCGATGTATGCGGCTTCTTCTTCTGTCAGATCTTCGATTTTATAATCCATTTTTCCTTCTCCGTAAAACTCGGTTTTTTCACTTTCATCCTTTTTTCAGGCGGTCCGCTTTCTTCGTTTCATACGGCACTGAAATGAAGTCCTTCTTCTGGCGGTACAAGCAGCATACTGTCTCCACATGGCTTGGAGCAGCAGGTCAAATAAAATGGCTTGTATTCGGCCCGCTGGTTCATCCCTATGAAAGAATGGGCAATTTTCCGGTACTGGTCAGGGTCGAGACAGTAAGTTGAATATCGACAGACCGGGATTCATGCGGTCAATTTATATACTCTGGATCTGATCATTATGGGATTCCCGTCCGCATCTTCTTTATACGAATCGTCCACTGTTTCGATAAGTTGGAAGCCTAACCGTTCAAGGAGCTTTGACGACGCGGTGTTTCGCTCGTCGCAATCCCCCCAAATCTCTTTTACGTGCAGGTCTTCCGTGAGATGGCGCACGACCTCTTTTGCCGCCTCGAAGGCGTATCTTTTGTGCCAGAATCTCGGGTTGAAATCAAAATCAACGGAGTATTCCGTTTCATAACACTCTTTCAATGCTATCTGAAACTTGTTGATAAAATCCGCTTTACTGGAAGCGTAATTTGCTTCGTGGATGTTCGCGTCGATACTTGTGCCGCTTCGAAGAAGTTGATTAAGGATCGCGGTTGCCTTTTTGCGTTCCCTCAGATTTTCACAAAGCCTGATGATATCAACTGAAAATGCTTTTGACAGTATAACAAGTTGGTTGTCTGCCATAGCTTTTCTCCTTTGAATGAATTGACGCTGCGCGTCATGATTTGCGCTACGCGCATGATTTCTCGCTGCGCTCCGTGAATTGAATTGCGCCTTCATGCCCCGCAGGGCAATTCATGACCGAAGGTCAATTCATGTCCGAAGGACAATTCACGCGCCGTCAGGCGCAATTCATTGTCGGGACAGTCGAAC
>CACYHJ010000113.1 GCA_902774165.1 Oscillospiraceae bacterium | reverse complement strand
CCGGCGGCGGAGGCCATTAACGAGAAAATGTGCGAGCGGGGCAGCGACTATATCTGTGCGCATCTGAAATTCCAGCGCTTCGACGGCGCCTCGGTTCCGGTTGTGCTGTCCGGCTCCATGCACACAAAGATGCCAAACGAAAAATACATTGCCCGTCTTGCGGAAAAATGCAGGGAAAAATCCGGCGGCAGAGCGCTGGAATTTATCAAATTAGACAAAGCGCCGGTGACCGGCTGCATCAACTGGATGCTGGAACAGGCGTAAGCGCATCAGAATCAGAAAATCGGAGGAATTGACATGAAACAGATCAATGTGACGGTCATCGGCTCCGGCAGCACATACTGTCCGGAATTGGTGGACGGATTTATCAAGGCGCGGGACGAGCTGGAGCTCAGACGCCTTGTGCTGATGGATATAGACGAAAGAAAACGCGTGATCGTCGGCAATCTCTGCGTCCGGATGCTCAAAAACGCCGGCATGGAGACCGAGGTCGTGATGACCGATCAGCTGGAACCGGCGCTGGAGGGCGCGGATTTCGTCGTTACGCAGATGCGCGTCGGCATGCTGCGTGCCCGTTATCTTGACGAGACGATCCCGCTCAAGTATAACCTGATCGGGCAGGAGACCACCGGCATCGGCGGCATGTTCAAAGCGCTGCGCACGATCCCCGAGATGAAAAAAATCACCGACGCCATCGAGAGAATCTGCCCGGACGCTTATCTGATCAACTTTACCAACCCCTCCGGCATTGTCTCGGAGTTTATTCAGAATTACACGCACGTCAAAAGCTGCGGTTTGTGCAACTGCCCGATCAACATGATCGACGATGTGAAATCCGCGCTGGGCGAGGACGCCGAGATCACCTATGTGGGGCTGAACCATCTGAGCTGGATCATCTCCGCAAAAAAAGACGGCGTGGAGCGCATCGGAGATATGTTCGATGAGAAATTTGCCCCCGCGGTCATGGCGAATATCCATGACGACGGCTTTGATCCCGAGATCATCAAAGCCGTCGGCGGTTATCCCACCTCCTATCTGCAGTATTTCTACGGCAGAAACGCGAAGCTGGAATATCTCCAGTCCGGCGCGAAGCCCAGAGCCCTGCGCTGCATGGAGATCGAGGAGGACCTTCTCAAGCTGTATGCCGACGAAACGCTCGTCACCAAGCCTGCGCTTCTGGACCAGCGCGGCGGTCACAAATATTCCCTTGTGGCAGTCTCGCTGATCAACTCCATCGCCAACGACAAGCGAGACGTTCAGGTAATCAACGTCAGAAACGGGGGAGCCGTTGACTTTATGGCGGACGACGACGTGGTGGAGATCGCCGCGGTGGTCGGCAAGGACGGGTTTACCCCGGTGAAGATCCCGCATTTTGAAAACCGGCATATCCGCGGCCTGATGCGCACCCTCAAGGAATATGAAAAACTGACCGCCGAGGCTGCCGTGACCGGAGACGATCTTGCGGCGTACAACGCGATGGCGGTACACCCGCTGATCGGCGATTTCAAGGCCGCGAAGGACTGTTACCACGAAATGAAAATGGTCAATTCGACCTATCTGCCGCAGTTTTTCCTGCAGCTGAAGAAGTAAGGCGGTGCCAAACATGAATTTACATGAGCTTGAAAAGGGCTGGGGCGGCGTTTATTCGCTGCTGCTCACGCCTTATAAAGAGGATCTCTCGATCGACTACGACCTGTACGCTGAATATGTGCAGTGGCAGGTCGCGCAGGGCGCCCATCATTTGTTTTCGGTCTGCGGCAGCTCCGAGATGACGACGCTCACCCTCGACGAGCGGGTGAAATGCGCCTCGATCGCGGTAAAGAATTCCGCCGGGCATAAGGTGATCGCCACTGCGAATCTGGAGCCGGGCTGGGAAATGCAGCTGGAGGAGATCAGACGCATGGAGGATACCGGCGTTGACGCGCTGGTGTTTGTCACGAAGAGTTACGGCAACGACGACCCGCGTATGGTTGGCTATATCGGCGAGCTTGCGTCCCATGCGACGAAACCGGTGCTTGTGTATGAATTCCCCGGCTATCCCAACAACAAGATGTCCGGCGCGGCTTACGGGCAGCTGGTGGCGGACGGCGCAATCAAGGGCATCAAGGATACCACCTGCCTGATGGAGGGCGGCATCTGCGATAAGCTCGCCGTTCAGGGCGACTCCTGCGTGCTGCAGGCGAATATCCCGTATCTTCTGGAGGCCTATGAGGCAGGCGCCCGCGGCGTGATCGCCACGCCCAGCACTTGCGGGGTCGGGATCCTGCGCAGGATGTGGGACAGCTTTGCGGACGGCGATCTTGACAAGGCGCGGGAATATCACGCGCAGGTCTGTTCGCTGAGCGACGTCATTGACAACGGATTCTGCGCCTCGGCAAAATATCTTGTGTCGCTGCAGGGCATTCCGTTCCTTCCGGTGACCAGAGAGCACGCGGAGAGGCGCATCAGCCCTCAGGGATTTAAAAATCTGAGGGTCTGGCACGACGCTGCCGTCAGAAACGGGATTTTTGAAAAATAACGTCGGGTGATCAAAATGCAGATCAAGGAATTTATTTACGATAAATTGGAGAATAAAGCGCTCGCGCTGCTGGAACAGGACGCTGCTGCGGCCGCCGCTGAGCTTTGCGAAAAGGCAAGGCTGTCCGCCGGGCAGATTGTTGTGGTGGGCTGTTCCACCAGCCGGATCCTCGGCAAGAGCTTCGGCAGCTTCTCCCATCCCGACGCGGGAGAGGCAGTATTTCGCGGGATCTACGGCGTTCTGAAAGAAAAGGGGATCTTTCTTGCCGCCCAGTGCTGCGAGCATCTGAACCGCGCAATCGTCACCGAATGCGAAGCGGTTTCAGGCGCCGAGGTTGTCAACGTAGTTCCTCAGGTGAAGGCGGGCGGGTCCTTTGCAACCGCCGCATATCACGGCCTTGCGCATCCGGTCGTGCTTGAGGAGATCCGCGCGGACGCCGGGCTGGATATCGGCGGCACAATGATCGGGATGCACCTGAAAAAGGTCGCTGTTCCGCTGACGATGGAGCATCAGAAAATCGGCGACGCGATCCTGCTGGCCGCCCGGACAAGGCCTCGCTTTATCGGCGGCGTCAGAGCCGTTTATGACGAGACGATGCTTTAAGAAACCGCCGGTTATTCGATGCGGATAATGAAAAGAAAAACGAGATCGGAGATTGTCTCCGGTCTCGCTTCTTTTATAAAAATGTCAACGGAGCAGTTGATGACGCAGAACTCAGGATCAGACGACCGCGAAGATCTGTTTGAAGAACTCGATCAGTCGTTCCAAAAACTTCAGAAGGGACTGAAGCAGCAGACCGTCGGTCAGCGCGCCCTCACCCTGTTCGCCGTCCGCAGGGAGCCCTGCCGCGAAGGCGGTGACGCGCATCGGCTGACGGTTGCCCGTATATCCGTTCTCATACTCTGCCTGAAGGGTATAGACGTATTCGCCCGCTTCCTGTTCCGTCAGGATGACCGTCCAGTATTTCACGCCGGTTTCGTCGGTTGTGAACGTGACCGATTCCGGATTGACGAAATTTCCGTCCTCATCGCGCAGCACGATCCGTTCCGCGTCGGGGCCGGTCTGCAGCGTGATCATAACGGTGCCGTCTTCAACCGTCACCGCTGCCGATTCTTCGCGGATGGCGATATCCGCGTTCAGCATCTGAACGGTCTGCTGCGCCACACCGGCGGTATGCGGATTGACGCTCATCACTTTTCGGACAGGAGCCGCGCTCGCAACCGAAGGAGCGGCATTTGAAACCGTCATGATTCTCGAGATCGACAAGCTCCCGCTTCCGCCGTTCGAGATCGTTATGGTTGAGGTCTGTCCCTCGGTCAACAGATCTTTAAGGGAGATATACTGTTCGGTCGCGCTGCCGACAGTGATCGTTCTCGGAGCGCCGGACCCGTTGCCGATCGTTACGACGCAGGGGACGCCGTTCGAGGTGCGAAGACCGATCCGAACATCCGTGAGACCGGAATTATCCACGTTGAAGGCGGTGGTGCTGTTCGGCATCAGATAAAGCTCATGCTTCGGCGCGCCTTTGATATAAGCGGCCAGTTCATTTTGACTCAGGATGTTAACGCCGTCAAGAAGGACCAGATCTTCATCGGAGATCTCATCCCGGAATAACTCATAGCTGACGTATGACTCCCCGTTTGCGGCATAACGCGCAAGCGCTTCGTCGTTGCTGTCGGCAGGATTATAGATCCGCACGCCGTCAAACGTAAAGTTATAGTATTTTACGTCGCCGTCCTCATTGTAGTGGCCGTACATCTGTGTGAACCGCGGTTGGATAACGACGGTATAAGTACCCACCGAGCCCATATCCGCGGATATGACGGGAACCTGATAAATAGCTTTGTCGGTCGACGACAGGACCCAGCCGTATGCGGGTTTCGGATTGCCCTGATCGTCCTTCAGCGCCCACTGGGCGTCGGTAGTATAAAATACGGAATTGAAATCATTGTAGACCTTGCTTGCATCCGGCGTGTCTTCCCTCGCGGCGTAAAGCGTCGTGCCGTGCGGATTCCCTGCGTCGACGACTCTGCCGTTCAGCGGATTATAAAACACCTGTTCATAGGTATATCCGAAATACGTATCGATGATCTCCGTCTTGACCGGCGTTCCGGAAGCGGTGCTGCCTGCGTAAACAGTAACGGTAAACACACCGCTGTCGCTGTCAGTCGCAGAAATGACGTCAAATCCGCTGCCGGTAAAGGTGAACTGCGCGGTCGGTCCCTGTTTTGCGGGGAAGGTGTTGGAAACGCTCACCAGATGCGCGTCGCCGAGCGAATACATGATCGAATCGTCAAAGCTGTTTCTTTGGGTCATAAGATCGCCGAAAGAGTCGAAGGCGTCTTCGATCACAGCGCCGTTGTCGCAAACCCGTTTCCATATGCCGTAACCGGAAGAAGTGTCCGCTGCGTCCGAATAGACGATCGCTTCCGCGGTATCGTCAAAGACAATATTCTTCGAGGGTACGAGACTGATTTTTTGATAAGTGTAAATCTCATCGGTTCCGTACCGGTGATTCTCCGTGCCGGTGACTTTGATCAGGGCGTAAAAGCTGTCAAGGGAGGTAAAATCCATTTTAGTGAATTTGTACTGCAGCTTCGACGGGTCCGCGTCCTTGAACACACGGGAACCGCTGAGCTTCAGGCTGTCGCTGATTGCGGCGCCGCTCTTTGTCGTGTACAGCGTGTGGTCTCCGGTCGCGGCAAATCCCTGGATTTCAAACCCGATATCAGAATCCTTGGAGGGGGAGAGCGCGATTTTTCCGTCGGTTCCGGAAATATCCTCGACGGAAATATCGTCGAGATCAATCAGCGCGCGAAGCGCGGGAACGGACTCGCCTTCGGTCAGGACTGCGTGGCAGCCGTCGCAGACGATGTTGCCGGTAAATCCGGCAGCGGTGTAGGTGGGCTCACTGACCGAGGCGCTGTCGAGCGATTGGCCGTAGGAAGCATGATTGGTCGGGTCGATACTGATCGATTCCGTTTTTGTCTGCGTGCTGAACGCGGTATTGCTGAACGTCGCGGTGTAGGTTCGAACGCCGGCGGCCGTACAGGCGGAGGTCCCGTTCCATGTGTAAGTGACGCTGCTCCACTGGTGTCCCAGCGCGGCGGGGTAGCTGTTGTAGGTGTATCCGCAGGAGCAGGTATGCTTTGTCGTTCCCGTTTCCGTGCAGGTCGGGGACGCGGTGACGGTGTCGGTGTAGCTGTGGGCGGTCGCTTTCCATTTCGCACGAAGCGTTCCGTTTGACGCGCCGAAGGTGTACGTTCCCCCTGAAAGAGAACCGCCGCCCGAGGAGATCTCCCACCCGTCAAAGGTGTAGTGATAACTCCCGTCATAGCTTCTGGTGGGATTCTTGGGCGCAAACGTGCCGGTAAAAGAACCCGTGACGGTGGAATTGCCGGCAGACCCGTTCCAGGAGCCGCCGTTGGGGTTGACGGTGACGGTTACGTCTTTCCCGAGGAAATAGAACGTACGGCGGTGCTCGCCGGTTTCAATCTGCGTCTGGGTGATATGGTTGTAGGAGAGCGCTGTGCTGACCGTACCCAGACCGGTATTGACGTTTGCGTTTGTAAAGGTTGCGCCGGTCGATTTCTGATTCTTTGAAAGAACGTTGCCCAGATAGTTGAAATTATCATAGCTTCCCTTCGTCAGGGTCAACGCTTCGCCGGCGTGAATCGCTGCGTTCGCAGTCGGGTTGGAAACCCCGGAAATCGCGACGATCTTATATTGGTTGCTGAATACGCCGCTGTCGTTCAGAATCTTGACAACGCCGAGATCGTTGACTTCGGAGCGCCAGGATGTCGTTGTCGTGCTGTTTGTGTTATATTCTTTGAAAAGGATTGACGTTTGCCCGCTGAGATTTGTCGTGGAGCAGGACGTTGTTGTGGGGTTTCCGACCGCCTCTGCGACGGATTTTAAATAAGATTTCCAGTTGTTGAAATCAGATGCGTTTTTGAACCATCCGCTCTGAAAACCGTATTTCTGCGCATCCTGAACGACGCTCCGCCAGCTGCTCTTATTGACCTGAACGAAGTTGACGTAGCTGTCAAGGATGCAGAAGCAGCGGTCGCCGCTGCCGTCGGTGCCGAACGCGCCGCGGAACGCGACCCAACCGCTGGGGATGGCGGAATCCATCGCGCAGTTTCTGATCGCCCAGTTCCTGCCTCGGTTTGTCCACCGGTCGCCGCCGTAAATGGAAACGCTGGCGTCGTATTCGCTGGGATTGGTGGTGCTGCGGGTATACCAGTTGCGGCCGGACTGGATCCTGTCGCCCCAGTTGTTCAGCTTGCCCCAGTATCCCCAGACGGTGCCGGCGCCCTCGTTATCGGTAACGTAGATGCCGCCGTCGAGGTTCGGGATCTGCTTCAGGTTGGTATACCGGCTGGTATCGACATTAATATATGCTTCTGCTGAGCGCTCGAAGACGCACAGCGTCTCGTCTCCGTAGTTATAGCCGTATTCCTTGCTGGTGTACCAGCCGCCCTTGGTGGGCAGGCCGCACTGCTGGCCGCCGTTGAACCACGAGTCCGGGCTTGTTGTGCCGTTGCCCTGCGTCGGGCCGCCCAGCAGCGGCAGGAAGTTGTTGTAAGGATAGTAACCGCCGCCGGTGGAGATGCCGTGGATACCGCTGACCCAGGAAAGGCCGGAGCCGTAGGAGTTGCTGCCTCGGGTGTTTTTACATCTGCCCGCCGCGAACACGGGGGACAGATACGGCGCGTACGCCACGGTATATGCGTAAAATGTTGCGGAGGTGCCGTCGGTCATGGTACAGTTGATCGTCCATTCCAGCGTTTTGGTCTGGGAGGACGAAATGCCGCTTGAGAGCGTCAGCTTGAATTCTGTGTCGTAAGTCAGGTTTCCGCTCTTGGTCAGCCCCCAGTCGCCGAGGCTCGCACCGTCGACGGATACGCTGCTGACGGAGCTGATTTTCGAGCTGTAAATATAGAACTTACCCACAGTCTTGCTTTTTTCCTGATCCAGCGAAATGCCGCCGGAGGAGCTGACCGTATTATTGACGTAATACTTTACGCTTTTGGTCGCGGTACCGTAGTTGTTCTGCGGCTCCATATACACCGTCTCGGGCACGCCGATTTTGATATCATTCCAATAGGAGTGAGATATGCTGCTGCCGGAATTTGCTGCGAGCGCGCCGCTTAATCCGGAAGATACGACAAGCACCGTAGAAATCAGAACAAATGCAAACACAATATATAGTTTTTTCATAGGAGCACACTCCCAATATTTTCAATCTATTCTTTATTAATTATATATAATTATATAATAAAAATCAATAGAGAATCTAAAAAACATTCATATGTCCGCTGAATATTGTATAGTATGCTGAAATGAATCCGATCCTTTTCTGTCGATATGAATAAAAAAAGCCGGGGCAGGATACCCCGGCAAATTCATGATCAATCTAAGGCAACACCGCACAATTCGGGCGTGCGG
>CACYHJ010000112.1 GCA_902774165.1 Oscillospiraceae bacterium | reverse complement strand
CTCTTCTCCCTCTTGATCGGGCTCTTCGCCCTCCTGCTCGGGCTCTTCGCCCTCCTGCTCGGGCTCTTCGCCCTCTTGCTTGGCGCCTTCGCCGTTTTCGGGTGCGTCGCCTTGGCCTGATTCTTCACCGTTGTCGGGTGGTTCGCCTTGCTCGGGATCAACAGAGTTTTGAGGGGCGTCGTCGACAGAAGGTGTTTTCGGTTTTTCGTTCGCTTCTCCCGGGACCGACTCGTCCGGGGAGGCTCCTTCCGGCTCAGGTGCAGTATTGTTAGGATTTTCGACTGCTCCTTCGTTTGACGGAGGGGCTTCAAGGTTATCCCCAGCGGATTTTTCTCCGGGCGGCAACGCCTTATTATAATCAACACCGAGCGGAACTTCCCGCAGATAACCGGCATCTACAAGTTGCTCCGCTTTCATGGGCGTCCCGTCTTCATTAAATATGCGGGAGGTATATTCATGCGTTTTTCCGTTGCTTGTCCCGTCAAGAAAATGCTGATCGTTAATAATGCCCTGTTGCATCGGATGCGGTTTTATAACTTCATAGCGATGAAGCTCTCTGACGCCGTACTCCTCTGGTAGCTGCAATTCGTTATACGGTGTTCCCGGGTCGGCAAAAAACGCGCCTGTTGAATTCGGATGGCTCCATTGCGACAAAAGTGTACCGGGCTGCATAACGATGTCTTTTTCCGTTCCCGGGATAAAAGAATTGTCGTAATCAATAACATGTGTTCCGTTTTCTATATATTGCGGAGCGTTATAATTCAGGACATTGTCGGAAACATAGTGAGGATCTTCTGCAATCAACTGATCAATATCTTCTTGTGTGTAATATTCCGGGAACAAACGCCCTTCCCCTTCACTGCTGATGAAGGCTGCGTTTTCTGTCGGCGAAGGAGAAGACAATCGCGTTCCGGCGGGTTCCGCCCCGGCGTTAAGACCGGAATTCTCCGGAACATGTTCGGCGGGAGTTGTCTGTTCCTGCCCGTACACCCGCTCGCCGGTGACCTTGACGGGCATATCCACGCCTGCTTCTCTTGCTGCAATGACACGGTGTCTCCCGATGCCGTTAAATTCGTAGTATCCATCGCATTTTCTAACGCCGATCATATTATCCGGCTCAAAATAGGAATCGACGCATCCGCTCAGGTTCGGATCGGATCGGATCGAATCCAGAGACTCTCCGGCGTCGAGCCTGGATTGTACCTCGGGAATATGGGTCGCCCGTTCCCGGAAGCTTTCAGCGGTACGGTCTGCGCTATGCTGCTGCCAGAATCTGTCAGGGTTTTCCAGTTCGCGGTCGCCAAGCTGGACACCTTCTATCTGATCCGCTGGAATAGTTTCAATTTTCGGCGTTTCATATTTGATATATTGCTCGGGAGAATACGGTTCTGCGGAATCGCGCAGATAATTCTCGTGGCCCCGGCCGATGATAAAGCCGTCCCCGTCAAACTGTGTGCTGCCGATGGAGGACGTCTGCGCAGGCGCGGCGGAAACTGTCTGCTGCGGAGACGCCGTCTGTTGTCCGCGGCGGAAAATGTCGAAAAAGCCTTTTTCGCGGGCATTCTGCCGGTCGGCTTCGTTCGCCTGCTCGGCACCGAGGCGAACCGGCGTTTTCGGCTCGCCTCCCAGTTGCGCCTGATACGCTGCCTTTTCCTCCGGCGTCGCGCGGGGCGCGTTCAGAAAGTTTCGCAGCGCCCCCTCGTTATACAATTCATGCGCCCGGTTTTCCGTGACCGCGTTCCCGTAACCGGTCGGGTTGAAGGAGCCGTCCGGATGAAAGGAATTGTTCAGCCGGTCCAGCCGCTCCTGCGCGTTAATCAGGTCCGCCTCTTTCTGTATCTTTTCTCCGGGCGGCGCCTGATTGAGTGCTTCACGCGCTTCTTTGACGTCGCATTCCGCGCTGAATTTTTCAGAGTCGGCGATCAGTCTGGCGTCTTCCAGCCTGTCGTCGATGTACTTTTGCTGCGTATTGACGTGCGCCTGATAGTTCGGATCGTCGCCGAACATGCCGTCCATGCTTTTCATCTGGTCCTGGGCGAAGGTGTGGGCGTCGTATTCGTTTGGCTCCATAAAATAATGAACTTGGTCTGACATGCTTTCCCCGGAGGGAAAATAGACGCCGTCAGCCTCATTCGACAGGGAAATCCCGCGCTCGTTTGCCAGAAACCGTCGGTCCGGTTCGGCGACAAGCCCCTCAAAGCAATCGTGCTGATAGGCGTGTCTGCCCTCGTGGATCACGGTGTCCATCCCGTCGTACACGTTGGCGTCGTCGCTGAGATATTTGTCCGCGTTCAGATGAATGCAGTTGTTGTCCGCCTGAGAGTAATAGCCGCAAAGATTTTCCTCCATGGGCTCGAACACGATCTGCCGTTCCGCTCTGCCCTGGATCCGCGCCATTTCGTGTTCCAGCGCCTGATACGCGTTCATCCGCGCGGAAGGATCCGCTTTTGCCCAGTTTTCAGGCCGGAAGGTCTCTGCCCATGCCGGGCGCCGGGCATAATAATCGCCGATGTTCATTTATTTTCTCCCGAATTGCATAT
Source organism: Oscillospiraceae bacterium (assembly GCA_902774165.1). Classification (GTDB taxonomy): domain Bacteria; phylum Bacillota; class Clostridia; order Oscillospirales; family Acutalibacteraceae; genus RGIG2774. The sequence continues at coordinate 5,436 of CACYHJ010000112.1, read as the reverse complement.
TGCCGAAATATTTCGCGTATTCCGGATCTTTCATGATTTTGTCCATATAAAAAAACGCGGAAAGAAGATCGGAATAGGTGTGCTTCGCCACGTCGTCCAGCGTCCGGCCGCCGTAAGAAAACTCCGGTTTTCCTCCGGCGGATGCGTATTCGTCAAACGCTTGTTTCAGCCCGTCGGAAAAGGCGGCGGCTTTTGCCGCGTAAACGCGCGCCTCCGCGGGGGAATACCCCCGGGTCTGAAGATAGGCGGCAATTTCATTCACGTTCATGAGGAATCCTCCTTTTTATGCAAGGAAAGGCGTCCAAACAGGGTCCGGACGCCTTTTTTCTCTTTGCTTTATCTTGTGTCAGCGCTGACGCCATTTTTCGATCGCCGCGTCGCCCAGCGTGTTGATGTCGTCAATCATGGTGCCCAGTTCCTTGATCGCCTGATCCGTATCCTTCCAGGGGCCGACCTCTTTGAATCCGCTGCCGTGGTTTGCGCGGCCGCCGAAAATATTCATAAGAAGGCTGCCTTCTTCCCTGGCGACGAATACCGCCGGGAGCGCTCCCTTGGTCTTGATCGAGACCGAAAGATCCGGCACAAAGCACATCAGGAACAGGTTGCACAGGAACGCGATTACGATCGGTACGCCGAAAGAGATGAATACCTCAGAGGGAATATCAGAGTAAAAGGCGCTGACAGTCGCATAGACGGAAAGCGCGCCGAGAGCGGGGCAGATGATGAAATGCCGCAGCCAGTAAAACGGGTTGTAGCGCCTGGTTTTCATGAGGTAAAAGCTGAACCCGATGACGCCCAGAAGGGCAATGACAGCCCAGATCAGCGCAAAGATCTGCATCGTTGTGATGAGTCCTTCGCTGTCTGCCTGCATGACCGCGGCTGCGAGACCTCCGCCGATCCCGAAGAAAAGCACCGACAGGATCAGCGCGACGAGAAGCTTGAGGAAGCTGAACACGTGGCGGTTGCGGACCTCGACGCCGGCGATTTCGGAAATGTTGAATTCCTCATGCAGTTCGGTGCGGCCCATCAGGGAGCGGCCGGTGGCGCGGAACAGCAGGCGTTTGTTGGTGACCTGCAGGCGGCCCTCCGCCTTCTCAAGCGCGATCCGGGTTCTCAGAATTGCGAAATTGTACTGTTTGATGGGGATTTCGCCGTCGTTTGCCTTGATGCAGTCCGGGACGATCTTTTTGTTATGTTCGTAGACGTCGATCCCGTCGGTCTGGGTGATCTTGCCGAGGATCGCTTCCTTCTTGCTGTTGATTTTTTCCTCGTCGTACTTGTTCAGCACGTCGTCAACCTTATTTTTGAAATCGCCGCCGGACGGGGCGGAGTAGCCCGCCTGCTGCGACTGCCCCGACGCGGAATATCCGCCGCGGGCGTCGGAGGCCGGCGGAAAACCGCCGTTCATGAACGGCTGCTGGGAATAACCGTTCTGCGCCGGCTGCTGGGGACGGGCGGACTGCCCGGCGGCCTGCTGATAGCCGGCGCCGGCATATCCGGCCTGCTGGCTGCGGCAGCTGCAGACCTCGCCGTCGGCAAGAGGTCTTCCGCATTTGTCACAAAACTTCATAAATCAAGACTCCTTTGTCAATGAAATATGGTAATATTATATAATAATATTCCGAAAATGGCAATAGAAAATTGACGAATTCCGCCATTATTTATTGTGAATTTTGATCCAGATTTTTTCCCACACAAGATAGATCACAGAGAAAAGTCTTGTTTCGATGAGCTTTTTCACAAGCTTTCCGATGGGAGTCGTATAGAATTCCACCGCGCCGTAGGGCACGGCTTTTTCTTTTGCCGCGCGGCCCTCGTATTTCAGCTCGTAGGCCTGGGAATAGCACACCCCGTTTTCGCTGTTGAGCTGAAAACGCAGATAGCAGCCCAGCTGATCCTCGTAATCGTTCAGGTCAATGGTGGCGCAGCCGTCGGCAAGGTCCGTGTCTCTCCGGATCTCAACGCCGTCCGCGATCCAGGAAACGGACCGGCAGGGGCGGGCCTCGTCGTCGAGAACGCGCACCGTGACGGTATTCGCCGCCTGATCGACCCTGACCGACTGCACCAGCGGCACGTATTCGGGGTTGTTATAGCCGCCGGGGCCTTCGATCTTGTTCTCCGGGTCGGATTTGTCAAAGCGGGAGCAGCAGAAAAACGCCCCGGAGAGCATGGCGGCCTTGACGTTTTCAAGGGTGTTTTCCGCCAGCGGGAACATCTCGTAGGTGTGGCCCATCTCGCCCTCGGTCTCGCTGTCGTCGTCCGCGAAGGCGATGATGTTCCTGCCCTGCGGCAGCACCGCCTGCAGAAGCTCGTCCCACAGGGCGCGGTCCTGCGCGGTGACCCGGTCGTTATTGTTGACGATCTCCATGCCGAGGCACGAGGGGTTTTTGATAAAGATATCCGCGAAATAGGCGATATTCTTCGCGTCGTGCGCCCGCTCCGGGTGCATGTCGGAATCCAGCCAGTCGCCCACGTGGTTAAGGACCGTATAGCCCTCCTTGCCGTCGTTTTCAACGCCTTCAACGGCGGCGGCGTAGCTGTTTTCGGTGCCCCATTCGCCCTCGCCCCAGCTGCCTTCCTCCAGAAAATAGCCGTTGACGTGGGTCTTGGAGACGACCGCCATATTCATTTCGATGCCGCCGGTCACGTCCACCATGCCCCTGCCGTCCCGGTCCGCCCCGGTGGTGATGCGCAGATAATCCTCGTCGGACATATCCGCCTCCACGTGGTATTTTTTGCTCAGGGGGTGCCCCTCCACGTGGTTTGCCCAGTTGAAGGGCGGGAAGGTGTTGTGGGGTTTGTTCCAGCCGTAGTTGATTACGCCGTGGTCTGTCATGGCAAGGATATCGTAGCCCATGTCATAATACTTTTCCACCATGTCCGGCAGCGTGAATTCTCCGTCGCTGAAGGTGGAATGGGTGTGCAGGTTCGCCTTGTACTGCCGCCAGGAATCCCAGTCCACCGCCGCGTACGGGTCGACGACGGTGTAGTCGGTTTCCGCCGCCGCCCGGGCCGCCGGAAGAACCGCCGTGCCGATTGTCAGCGCCGCAAGAAACACGCCGAGCGTTTTCATAAGCTTTGTCATAAAGATCCTCTCCCTGCGCCTGTTTGACGGTCAGCTGACAACCAGTCCCCGCGCGGCAAGGCTCTCGCTCACCTCGTCCATCGCCTCGCAGCTGAACACCATCACGGGAGAGCCGGTCTGGCGGTTGAAGGAAAGATAGCTGTACTGCACGTCGATGTTCATCTCTTTGAGATACCCCAGCATTTTCGCAAGGGATCCGTTTTCGTCCGGGATCTCCACGCCCAGCACCGGGGTGATGCGGGCGAGATACCCTTTTTCGGTCAGCGCGGCGACCGCCTTGTCCGGGTCGGTGACGACCAGGCGCAGCATGCCGAATTCGGCGCTGTCATAGGTGACGGACGCGATCACGCCGATGCCGGCGTCCGCGATCAGGCCGAAAATCTCTTTGATCGCGCCTTTTTTGTTTTCCGCAAAAATAGAAATCTGTTTCATAATGGGGTCCTTTCTGCCAGGATTATTTCCTTCCGAACTCGCTCATCTCCGGCACGTCGATCTCAAACCCGATCAGGTCCTTCGCGTCCTCCCGCAGGGTATAATCCCCGTGTTCCGGGTCGACGAACAGCTTTTTCATCGCCGAGAGCCGGAACAGCGCGTTCTCCTCGACGGTGCTGTATTTGTAAACCGTATCGGCGAAATTGCCGATGGTCCCGCGGCCGGAAATCAGCAGGTTGTGGGTCACGGTGCTGTAGGAGGGGTTGATCACCAGATCCTTCGCGTCGGGGTCGGAAAAATCGTCGCTGTAATGCTGATACTGCGGGTACGCCTTCTGCCAGGCCTCGCTCTGCCAGGGCGAATCGAACAGCAGCTGCCAGACGCTGCCGCCCTCCTTGTAATGCTGGTAAAAGCTGTTGCTCTCGTCGCCGGAGAGGCCGGACCGTCCCCGGTCGTCGTAGCTGATGGGGTTATAGGAGTTGATGATGATATTGTCGTGCACGTCCAGGTCCCTTCCGCCGCCCAGCAGCATTCCGTTATCCGGCACGTTGATGATGATATTGCCGTAAATGGTCTGTCCCGAAAGCGCGTCGTCCATATAGATGCCCTGCGGCCTGTGGCCGTCCGCGCCGAGATCGTAGATCAGATTGTTGCGGATCACGGTGCCGTACCAGTCCCAGCGGCGGCCGGAATAGATGGCGCCGCCGTCGTTGGTCAGCAGGTTCACGTCGTGGATCAGGTTGTATTCGATCAGATGGTCGTTGCCGGAATAGGTGATCGCCTCGTGGGGCGAGTTGTACATCTCGTTGTGACTGCACACGTTGCCCACGCCGCCCAGCGAAAAGGCGGGCTGGTAGGTCTCGTAGATCTCAGACCAGTCGTGCACGAGATTGTTCTCGGCGCGGTTGTTCCCGGCCCGGAGGGTGTCCCGGTCGCCGCCCGAGAGGACCACGCCGCCCTTGCCGGTGCGGGTGATCTCGTTGTCAACGGCGAGGTTGTCATATCCGCTGATCAGCAGCGCGTTGCCCGCCACGTTTTTGATCAGGCAGTTTTTCACCGTGTTGCCGCTGCCGGTCACGCTGACCGCGTCGCCGCGGGTGCCCTTGACGGTAAAGCCGTCAAAGGTGAGGTAATCCGCCTCGGCCCTGATCACGTTGTCCGTTGAGAGCGAAAGCTCCACGGCGGAAGCGTCCGTAAAGTTCTCCGGCGGGTAAAAATAGAGAACGCCGTTCTCCCGGTCGAGATACCACTCGCCGGGCGCGTCCAGCTCTTCAAGAACGTTGAAGAAATAGTATGGCGCGTCCTTTTCCGCGCCGTAGGTGCTGACGAACAGGGGCGACATCGTCAGGTTTTCGTGATCCACCGCGCCAAGCGGTGTGGAGGCGTCCGCCCAGTCGTAGCGCCAGTAGCCGAACATCCACACGCCCTCCGTCGTCTGCCAGGAGGCGATGCGGTCGGAGAGGGATTTGTCCATTTTATATACGTCCGGCTCCGGGTTGCGCAGCGCGTCGTATCCGCCCTTGATGCTCGCCCCGGCGCTCTCGCGGCCCTGTCCCTCGCTGACCACCTCGCCGGTGTAGAGGTACTCTTTGCCGTTGGGATAGCGGGCAATGGTCTGCCGCGCGTCGTCGATAAACAGCTCGCAGTAGATATCGCCGACCCAGTCGCCGTCGTACTTCGACGCGGTGTTGTAGCCGCCGATGGCGTAGATCTTGCCGTACTGCTCCGCGGTTACGCCGAGGGCGGACAGGTCGACGGACAGGACCTTGTCTTTCGCCGGATCGGAAAGCCGGTTCCGTACGGCTTCGTCCGACACCGCTTTGAATGCGGAATGCGGCAGCGTCATGCCGCCGTTGATCACGACCTCGCCGTCGCCGTAGGCGCGCCAGGTCACGGGGCATTCTTTCGTCCCGCTGTCT
>CACYHJ010000111.1:5100-14263 GCA_902774165.1 Oscillospiraceae bacterium | reverse complement strand
TTCTTGCCTTCAAGGCTTAGGAATCATTTAGAAAAACAATGGCAATTATGAGGAAAATCTTCACTATCGGATGTCTGGCTCTTTTACTGGCCGGCTGCGGCGGAACTCCAAAGATCGACAAGGTCCTGTTTATCGCTGTCGACGGAATGGCCTCCTGGTGTCTGGAAACGGCTATGGACAGCATTCCGGAGCAGATTCCGAATCTCTGCGCTCTGAAGGAGCGAGGTCTATGGACTATGGACAAGCGGGCGGAGTACAAGACTTCGTCAGCTATCAACTGGGCCACGATTTTTATGGGAGTCCCGGTTGAAATGCACGGATTCAGCAAGTGGAATTCCTCAAAGAGTGATTTTGAGCCCTATTATACCCACTGGCACGGCATCCCGCCGACCATCTTCACCCTTTTGCAAGAGCAGCGTCCCGAGGCTTCCTCGGTCTGCGTCTATGACTGGGACGGGATAGGAAATGTCATAGACACTCTCGCCGTCGGCTCTTTCACCTGCGTGCCCTACGACCTCCCTTCTTATGACAATGTGGCTTTCACCAAGACTTACGGCATCCCGGTAATCGAGGCGGGGATGCCGGATTTCTTCCTTTTCTATATGGTGGACCTGGATGAGACCGGACATAAGTTCGGCTGGGGCTCCCCTGAATATTATGCTTCTCTCCGCAGAGTCGACGAGTCTGTGGGGATGCTCCTGGAGGCGCTCGAAAAGAGCCCCGACAAGGACAGGACCATCGTCGTGCTTTCTTCCGACCACGGCGGCCGTCCGGAGGGGAAACACGGCTCCTATGATATCCGTGACTTCCGCACTCCTTTGATTGTACGCGGTCCTCAGGTCAGCGCAGGCCACATCAAGGGCACGATGATGCAGTACGACCTTACTGCTATGCTCTCTAAATGGCTCGGACTGAAAACTCCTGACGAGTGGCGTGGAAGGATAGTGGAAAAAGAATAGCTTGTTTTTGATTGCCAAAAGTTCTTCTACACTCTTCATAAGCTGGTTCCTCCGTTATTATAATGGATAATGGACAATGAATCTTGAATAATTGCGGATGGGGCGCCGCCCCATCCCCGATGACAGACGCCGACAGGTTTTAGGCAACACCGCACAAATACGAATGCGCGTCTTGCTTGATCTTTGTTCCGTCATCTTGCACAGATTCTCCTTGACAACCGTCAGTTGACAACCGTCAGGTTGCCTGCGGAGACTCTGTACAATCTGACGAAAAAATCTACTGCGCAATCCGCACGCCCGAATTGTGCGGTGTTGCCTTTATTCTTCCTCCGGCTGCGATTCCGTGAGCGCGGCGGCGTTCTCTTTCAGATATTCGGAAAGCCACGTCATCACCGACGGCTCGTTGAGCGGCACGCCGTCCAGCATCGCCCTGATCTCCGCGGACGAAAAAACGAATTCCCTGCCGTCGACGGCTCTGGTATAGACGAAGTCGATCTGCTCGTTCATCGTCGCCAGCGCGCAGACCGAGGATTCCGCGTCGCCCAGAGGCGTGTGGTCCACGCTGTCGGTGCGGAATACCGCCGTCACGGTGGTGCCCTTACCGAGCTCCGACTCGATTTGGAAGGAGCCGCCCGTCATCTCCGCCGCCATCTTGAACAGCGGCACGCCCATGCCGACCTTGCGGGTGGTACGGGTGGTATAAAACGGGTCGGGAAGCCGCCGCACGGTCTCTTCATCCATCCCTTTGCCGTTGTCGGCGATGCGGATGGTAAGCGTGTGCGCCGCGGTATCCTCCAGCACGTCGATCTCAATGCGGGTCGCGCCCGCCGAGACGGAATTCTGCGCCACGTCGAGAATATTCAGCGACAGCTCTCTCATCAGTCTTCCGCGTTTTTATACTTTGCGAGAATGCCGGGTACGTCGTCGGCGGTAACCTTGCCGTAAACCTCGCCGTTCACGGTAAAAACGGGCGCGAGGCCGCAGGCGCCGATGCAGCGGCAGGCCTCGATGGAGAACTTGCCGTCTTCGGAGCATTCGCCCTCTTCAATGCCAAGCTCCTTGCAGATGCGGTCAAGCACATCCTGCGAGCCCTTGACGTAGCACGCGGTGCCCAGGCACACGGACACGTTGTATTTTCCTTTGGGCGCCAGCGCGAACTGCGCGTAGAACGTGGACACACCGTAAACCTTCTCAAGCGGCACGTCCATTCCCTCGGCGATCATCACCTGGACCTCGTAAGGAAGATAACCGTAGATGTCCTGCGCCTTCTGCATCACGTGCATCAGGCGGGACTTGTCGTCCTTACACTCGGCAATGACAGCCTTCAGCTGAGCCTCCTGCTCGGGAGTGCCCTTGAAGGGGATCTTGCTGATTTTTTTCTGCATTCAAATTTCCTCCGTTCGCCGACCGTCCGGTCCTCCGGCGCGGTCAAAATGATCAAATCCTTCTGCGGTCCGCATGCGGTTTCCCGCATTGTCAGATTCGCATACAGCATGATTATAACACAGGCCATTCGATAAATCTATACTTTTTTAAAATAAAGTTCAGAAATTATATGTTTTTTCGAATTTTATCGCCGGATTCTCTCTTTTTTATCTATCTTTTACAATAATATTTGCAAAGGATATGGATTTTTCCCTCCGGATATGTTAAAATTGTTCGGTAAAGTATATTTAGCGAGGTCTTGTATATGACGATCAAAGAAATTCTGGAAACCCTCGACGCCGAGGTCTTCACCGGCGCGGATCTTCTGGACCGGGAGATCCACACCGCCTGCGGCAGCGACCTGATGAGCGACGTGCTGGCCTTTGTCAAGGAACAGGCCATGCTGCTGACGGGGCTTGTGAACCCGCAGGTCATCCGCACCGCGGAAATGATGGATATGGTCTGCATTCTGTTTGTCAGAGGCAAAAAGCCCACCCTCGACATGATTGATCTTGCCAACGAGAACGATATCGTTCTTCTCGGCACGCCGTATGAGATGTTCACCGCCTGCGGACGTCTTTACAGCAAGGGCATGCGGGGCAGAAGCGGCAAATAATGGATCCCGTCAAGCTTCATTACGACATCAGCGGCACCGATTTTACCACCGCAGGCGAAGCATCCGGTAAAATCAAGAAAACGCTGAAATCCTTAGGGTTCTCCCCCGCGATCATCCGCAACGTGACCATCGCGGTCTACGAGGCGGAGATCAATATGGTCGTCCACGCCGGCGGCGGCGAGATCGACGCCTACGTCTCCCCGGAGAAGATCGAGGTCGTTCTTGTGGACCACGGCCCCGGCATCCCGGACATCGGCCTCGCCATGCAGGAGGGCTGGTCCACCGCACCGGAAAACGTGCGCCAGCTGGGCTTCGGCGCCGGCATGGGCCTGCCGAACATCAAAAAATATTCCGACGACCTGCAGATCGAGAGCGAGGTCGGCAAGGGAACCACAATCCGCATCACGGTCCTTAACAAGTAAGGACCGCGATGCGGGAATGAAAAATGAAAAGTGAAAAATGAAAAATTGATGAAGGGGCTCTGAGTCTCGCCTGCCGGCTCGGTCGGTGCTTCTGCGGCAAGCCGCAGAGATCGCCACCGGCAATCCGCACCCCCTTACCCCGATGATACAAAGCAGGAACAGGCTATCTTGATAAACCAATCGTTATCATTCAGCCGTACCGATTTGTTCTCTGTAATAAAGCGCGAAGCGCATCCGAAATTTTTCACTTTTCATTTTTCACTATTAACTTTATTCCGGAGGTGACATTATGGCGTCCGAAGAGCATTACTACCATTCCGTGCGGCTGGATAAGGACAGGTGCACCGGCTGCATCCACTGCATTCAGCGCTGCCCGACCCAGGCGATCCGCGTGCGCAACGGCAAGGCGATCATTCTGGCCGAGCGCTGTATCGACTGCGGCGAGTGCATCCGCGTCTGTCCCCACAAAGCGAAATACGCAGAACGCGACACCATAGATATCATCAATCAATTCAAATATAAAGTCGCCCTGCCCGCGCCGTCCCTTTACGGACAGATCTCCCGGGTACGGGACGTAAATCTGCTGCTGAACGCCCTGCGCGGCCTCGGCTTTGACGACGTGTTCGAGGTTGCCGCGGCGGCGGAGCGGATCTCCGACGCGACGAAGAAATTCCTCAAGGAAAACAAGGAGATCCCCCGTCCGCTGATCTCGTCGGCCTGCCCCGCCATCGTACGGCTGATCACGGTCTGCTACCCGAACCTGATCGACCGGATCATCCCCCTGCACTCCCCCATGGAGGAAGCGGGGCGTCTTGCGCGCCTGCGCGCCGTGGAAGAGACCGGCCTTGCGCCGGAGGAGATCGGCGTATTCTTCATCACCCCCTGCCCGGCGAAAATCACCGCCATCAAGCACTCGCAGGAAAACGAAAGATCCAACGTGGACGGCGCGGTCGCCATCAACGACATCTACCCCGCCCTCGTCAGTCAGCTGGGCAAGCTGGAGGAGCAGGAGGACATTCAGCACGCGGGCCGCATCGGCATCTCCTGGGGCATGACCGGCGGCGAAGCCGCGGGCACCTTCTCGGAGGACTCCATGGCGGTGGACGGCATCGAAAACTGCATGAACCTGCTGGGAGAGATCGAGGACGAAAAGCTCTCCCGGGTGGACTTCGTGGAGCTGAACGCCTGCATGGGCGGCTGCGTGGGCGGCGTGCTGACGGCGGAGAATCCCTTTATCGCCAAGGCGCGGCTGAACCATATCCGCAAATACCTGCCCAATTCCATGAACTCGGTCTCCGACGGGGAGCTGGACGAGGTCGTCACGGAAAAGCGGCCGGAGGAGATCCCCGCCCTGCGCCTTGCGGACAATCTGCAGGAAGCGATGGAAAAGATGAACCGTCTGAACGAGCTGCTGGACACATTCCCGCGGCTGGACTGCGGCACCTGCGGCGCGCCCTCCTGCCGGGCGCTGGCGGAGGACATCGTGCGGGGCTACACCACCGAACAGGACTGCATCTTCCGTATCCGGGACGAGCTTGCGGGCTCCGCCCTGAAAAACGCGGTGAACGACATCATCCCGCCTCCGTTCCGCAAAAAAGAGGAATAAAAAAACAGTATAGAGGTGTTTTCTTATGAAGAAGGTAGGAAAAATCATTCTCTGCGCCGTGATCGTTCTGGTTCTCGCAGCGGGCGGGATCACCTGGAGCTTTCTGCCCCATCCGCTGAATTACGCGATCGGTTCGATCCAACCGGTGGGCAGCAGCCTTTCCGTCGTCAATGCGGCGGAGGACGAGGTCACCGTCAAAAAAGACAGCGAGGGCGATTATAAGATCCTGATGTTCACCGATATGCATCTGGACGGAAAGAATTCCACGTCGAAGCTGACCGTAGGCCGCATGGTGGAGAGTATCCAGAAAGAAAAGCCGGATCTTGTGCTGCTCTGCGGTGACAACGTGACGAGCGCGCTCAACCGGGTGCGCTGCCGTCAGCTCGGAAAAATATTCGAAAAGCTCGGCGTTTACTGGGCGGGCGTTCTCGGGAACCACGAGGGCGACAACCCCATGTCGATCAAGCGGGACGAGATGATGGACGAATTCTGCGCCTTCGACCACTGTCTGATGCAGAAGGGCCCCGCGGACGTGACCGGCGACTGCAATTATTCGCTGAATCTGCTGGACGCGGACGGGGAGCTCGCGCAGACCTTCTATTTCCTCGACACCTTTGACGAAATGAACGCCGAGCAGCTCGCGCAGTACGGCTACGCGCCGGACGAGAGCGTCTACGACGGCACGAAGGAGGACCAGGTGGAATGGTTCCGGCAGAAGCAGAACGATACGAAAGAAGCCTTCGGCCTGCATCCGTCGATCCTGATGGTCCACATTCCGCTGCCTCAGTTCCAGACCGCCCTCGATGAAGGCGCCCCGTTCCTTTTCGGCGACAAGCGCGAAGGGATCTGCTGCTCGGGCTTCGATTCCGGCCTGTTCGACGCGATCCGGGCGGGCGGCTCCACGCAGGCGGTGTTCTGCGGCCACGACCACGTCAACAATTTCGGCGTGAGGTACGAGGGCGTCCTGCTGAGCTATATCGAAATGTCCGGTTACGGCTCCTACAGCCTGTACTCCCGCGGCGAGCCGGAGGAAACCTGGCTGCAGGGTTATACCGCGCTGGAGATCCGCGCGGACGGCTCCTTCGACCAGCGGCAGGTGCGGTACGTTGACAGTTGATAGTTGCTGGTTGTTAGTTGCCGGTTGTTCGCTGCCGGTTATCAGCTATCTGCTATCAGCCATCTGCCGATGCGGCTGCGGGCGCACGAAATAAGAATTTTTATGTTTTCTGCGGTTATAACCGCACGAATTTGCAAATTTTCCTTGTTATGCTCTTATAAACGGAAGGATTATCACTATGAACGTAAAAGAACTGATTGCAAAACTCGACCTGAAGACCCTCTCGGAGGGCGATACCGACCTGCCCGTTACGGGCTGCTACTGCGGCGACCTGCTGAGCTGGGTCATGTCCCGGGCGCAGGAGGGCGACGCGTGGCTGACGGTGATGGGCAATATCAACGCCATCGGCGTGGCGGCGCTGACCGAGGCGGCCTGCATCATTCTGGTGGACAACGCCGCGCTGGACGACGACGCGCTGAAAAAAGCGCAGGAAAACGACATTACCGTGCTGCAGAGCGAGGCGGACGCGTTCTCCCTTGCCGTGTGGATCAACCGTCTTCTGAACCCGGAGGAGTGATTCAGCGGATAGCCGATAGCGGATAGCTGCTGTCCGCATTCCTCATCTCACATTTCACATCTCACATCCCGTCGCCATGAATCTCTACTACGACCTCCACATCCATTCCTGCCTCTCCCCCTGCGGGGACAACGACATGACGCCCTATAATCTCGTCAATATGGCGAAGATCATGGGGCTTGATCTCATTGCCCTGACCGACCACAACACCTGCGGCAACTGCCGCGCGGCGATGGAGGTCGGGCAAGAGGCGGGGATCACCGTCGTGCCGGGCATGGAGCTGTGCACCGCGGAGGAAGTCCACAACGTGTGCCTGTTCCCGGAGATCGACGCGGCGGAGCGGTTCTGGCGATTCGTTCAGACCAGGCTGCCGCCCATCAAAAACAAAGTGAAGATCTTCGGGAACCAATACTATATGGACGCACGGGACACGGTCCTCGGCGACGAGGAGATCCTGCTGAACACCGGCGCGTTTATTTCCGAGACGGAGCTTCGCCCTCTGGTGGCGGAATACGGCGGTTTCTGCTGGCCGGCGCACATCGACCGCAGCTCCTACAGCCTGATCTCACAGCTGGGCGTGATCGACGAGAGCTTCGGCTTCACGGTCGCCGAGATCTACGACCGCACGAAAACCGACGGGCTGAAAGAAAAATTTCCCGTCCTGAACGAGATGCTGATCCTGCACAATTCCGACGCCCATTACCTCGAGAACATCAAGGAACCCCTCGACGTGATCGACCTGCCGGAAAATACCCCTGCCGCGCTTATAACCGCCCTCAAGGCGTTATGACAGTGTCCGCAGAAGTCCGTGACACTGGCCTTCTGCGGACATTTAATCTTTAAAAGGAGTGGATCCCGTATGTCAAAAAGAAAAAAACAGTTTCTTTCCCTGCTGCTTTCCGCGCTGCTGATGCTGACGGTGTTCCCCGTCGCGGCGTTCGCGGAAGATCCGACGCTGACGGTCTATCTTTATATTGCCGATGACCATACGTCGCCTGAGAATGAAATCCCGATCGGGTCGACGTTTTCCACGTCAATGGACATTCAGCCTTACGGCGACAGCGAGTTTTATCCGGATCAATGGATCCGTATCCTGCTGGTGCAGACGGACGGAACCAACGAATACAAGCTGTGGGAAAACGGCGTTACGTACCTCGGCGGAACAGCAGATCCCGACGAAGGCGCCGGCTGGATCCAGAATTTTTCGAGCAATACGTTTCAGCCCGGAACGTACGTTTTTCGCATCGTGATGCAGCTGCATACCCTCGACAGCGCAAACGTCATCTCCGTCACCGGCACGCCCATGGCGCAGCCTCCGCAGGTCAACACCGGAACGCTGAAAAACGCCTGCCTCGGCGCAAGCTACAGCGCGGCGGTCAAGGCGACGGCGGGAAACGGCGGCGCGCTCACCTGGAAGGTGCTCTCCGGCAAGCTGCCGGACGCCCTGAAGCTGGAGGCGAAGACCGGCAAAATCACCGGCAAGCCGACAAAGAAAGGGACGTTTTCTTTTGTGATCTCCGTTGAGGAAGCCGGGAACGGCAGCGCGGACGCGTCTTATACCATCACCGTCGGCGACCACGTCTGGGATAAGGGCGCGGTCACGAAAACAGCGTCCTGCGAAGAAGCCGGAGAAACGACCTTTACCTGCAAAAACTGCGGCACCGCGAAAACCGAACCGATCGACGCGACCGGACACGCCTGGGGCGCTTGGAAAAAGGCAGACGAAAAAACGCACGAGCGCGTCTGCGGGAACGATCCGTCCCATATCGAGACCGCCGCCCACACCTGGGATAAAGGCAAGGTCACGCAACAACCGACCTGTGAGGAAGACGGCGAGAAGACTTTCACCTGCACCGCCTGCAAGGCGGTGAAAACCGAACCGGTCCCCGCGGCGGGGCATTCGTTCGGAAAATGGACAAAGCTGAACGACGACGAGCATCAGCGCGTCTGCGCGAACGACCCCGCCCACGTCGAGACTGCCGCACACACCTGGAACAAAGGAAAGGTCACAAAAACAGCATCCTGCGATGAGGACGGCGAAAAGACCTTCACCTGCACCGCCTGCGGCGCGAAAAAGACCGAAACGGTCCCGTCAACGGGACACAAATTCGGCGACTGGACGAAGCTGAACGACGACGAACATCAGCGCGTCTGCGCGAACGATCCCGCCCATACCGAAACCGCCGCCCATCTCTGGGACGACGGCAAGGTCACGAAGGAAGCCACCTGCGCGGCGGAGGGTGAAATCACCCGGACCTGCACCGTCTGCGGGGCGACACGCACCGAGCCGGTCGCGAAACCCGCCCACAAAGAAAAGACCGTGCCCGGCAAAGCGCCGACCTGTACCGAACCGGGCTACGGCGAGGGCCTTGTATGCGCCGTCTGCGGCGAGATCCTGCAGCCGCAGGAGCCGATCCCCCCGACGGGACACAGCTTCGGCAACTGGACGAACCTGAACGAATACGAGCATCAGCGCGTCTGCGCGAACGACCCCGCCCACG
>CACYHJ010000111.1:0-5007 GCA_902774165.1 Oscillospiraceae bacterium | reverse complement strand
CACGGCGGAGGGTGAAAAAACCGATACCTGCACCGTCTGCGGCGCGGCGCGCACCGAGCCGGTCGCGAAGACCGCCCACACGGAAAAGACGGTTGCCGGGAAAGAGCCGACCTGCACCGAGACGGGTCTGACCGACGGCGTCGTCTGCGCGGTCTGCGGAGAAATCCTCCGGCCGCAGGAGACCATCCCCGCCGCCGGCCACGTCGACGCAGACGGCGACCGCAAGTGCGACCGCTGCGGTCTGCCCACGGCGCCGCAGCTCCGGGTTGAGCCCGCGCTCCCCTATACGTCCAACGGGCTGACGATCCGGCAGGTCACCGCCGGGGAGGACGGCAGCGTCCTGATCGAAGTGGCCAACGAGTCCGGCAAGCCCGTCAAGAACGACACCGTAATCCCGCTGACCTGTTACGACGAGACCGGCAAAAAGATCGCTGAAGCGCAGCTCCCGCTCTCCGCGGACCTGAGCGACGGAGAGTACACGATTCTCTCCGCCGGGATCCCCGCGGGCGAGACGCCGGACGAAGCGCCCGAAAAGATTTCCTTCGGCGAGATCGTTCCGCAGCAGGGCTACGATTACGACGAAAGCAAGACGGAAACAAAGAACGGCGTGACCGTTCAGAAGGATTACGGGTACGACGGCGTTTCCGCGTCCGTTGAGATCACGACCGAGCCGGACGGCAAAAAGAGCGCCGGAATCACCGTCTCAAACGACAGCGGCCGGTTCATCCCGGGCGACTGCACCCTGGAATACAAGCTCTGCGGCGAGGACGGCAGGGTGATCGCCACCATCGAAACAGAGCCGTTCCGCATCGGCGACGAGGCGGTCACGCTGCCCGCAGCGCCGCTCGGCGACGCGACGAAGATCCTGATCGGCGCGATCTCCGCTCCGCAGACCGGATTCGACCCCCCGCTGCCCTATACCTCGAACGGGCTGACGATCCGGCGGTTCTTCCCCGCCGGCGACGGCACGGTCGGGATCGAGGTCGCCAACGAATCCGGCGGCCCCGTAAAGGATACTTCCGAAATCACGTTTGCCTGCTACAATGAAAAGGGCGAAAAGACCGCCGACGTGTCCGTCCCGCTGGGCGCGGACCTGAGCGACGGCGAATTCACGGTCATCCGGACCGAACTCAAAGCCGACGGTCTCACCGCTGACGCTCCGGCAAAGGTCAGCTTCGGCGAGACCGCGCCGGCGGAGGGCTACGATTACGACGAGAGCAATACGGAGACAACGAACGGCGTGACCGTCCAGAAGGGGTTGACGCAGGAGGGCCTCGCCTTCGCCGTTGCGGTGGAGGAATCCGCGGACGGCGGCAGAACCGCCGTCATCACCGTGACGAAGGAGGACGACGCGCTGCCCGAAGGAGAATACGGGTTTGAATACAAGCTCTGCGGCGCCGACGGCAACGTGATCGCCACCCTCGACAGCCCGGCGTTCTCCTTCGACGGGAAGGAATCCGTCGGGATCCCGGCGGAGCTGAGCGGGGACGTGGAGAAGCTTCTGATCGGCAGGGCGACGGCGCCGGCAAAGCAGCCGGGCCAGAGCTTTACCCTCGGCGACGTGAACGGCGACGGAAAGATCAATTCCACCGACGCCCGCCTTGCGCTGCGCGCCGCGGCGAAGCTTGAAACGCTGACGGCGCTTCAGGAAACCCTGGCGGACATCTCCGGCGACGGGAAAGTCAGGTCCGGGGACGCGAGAACGATCCTGCGCATCGCGGCAAGACTCGAGCCGAAGCCCGAGACGCAGATCCCGGCGTAACGCGGAAGGACCTGCGGCATAATCCCTGCCGCTGCGGCAGACGGAACCTTTGAACGCATAACGGAATCTCCGCGCCCGCGGCGCGGAGATTCCATAATTTATTCACAAATTAATATTGACCCGATAAAACAATCATTATATAATGTATAATGGTTGTTTTTAATTTTATTTTTTGGTGATATATTATGTTACGAAAAAAAGGAGCGGCGCTTCTGTGCGTCTTTTGCATTCTTGTCTCCCTGTTCGCCCCGGCGCTCACCGCGTCGGCGGTCAACGGCACGTTCCTGCTGTATTGGCCGATGCCCGGCTACTCCGGCATCAGCTCCGGGTTTGACGACGGCAGAAACCATCAGGCGATCGACATTCCCGCCCCGCAGGGCGCCCAGGTGCTCGCCGCCGCGCCGGGCTACGTCACCTCGATCTTTACCGGCTGCACCCATAATTTCGGCAAAAACTACAACTGCTGCTACTCGCTGGGCAATCACGTCAAAATTCAGCACACCGGCGCCATCGGCGGGCAGACCTACTCCACCCGTTACGGCCATCTGACCGCCGTCTTTGTAAAACCCGGCGATTACGTCAGCGCGGGACAGGTGATCGGCACCGTCGGCTCCACCGGGTATTCCACCGGCAACCATCTTGATTTCAAATTTTACATCGGCGACGCCGTCAGCGATCCCGGCCCCTATCTGCAGGTTCCCCCGGATCTCCATTACACCGGCAGCAACTGGGCGCAGAACGCCGGGTACGTCCAGTCGCTGAAAAGCTACAACAACACCGTTTACGGCGGCCCGGTCTCGGTCTATGTGCCCGGTTACGGCGGCATTACCACCACGACCACAACCACCACCGGCGTGGTGGTCACCGCGGGGCAGCTCTATATCCAGAACTGCACCTACCCGTTCCTGATGAAGCGCGGCTCGAAATCCGCCGGCGTGACGGGCACGATCCGCTCGACGCGCTCCAACATCACCTCCGTCGTGCTGCAGATCATCACGCCGGACAACAAGGCGGTATCCAGCGTGATCCGCGCGCCGATGACGCCGAGCTTTGATATCGCGACGGTCTCCCCGGAGCTGAAATTCTCCTCTCTTGCGGCGGGCGATTACATCTTTGAGGTGTTCGCGTCGGACAACTCCGGCGAGCTGCGGCTGGTCTCACAGAGCTTCACCGTCACGGCGGGGGACGATATGATCCTGGTCAACAACAGCGTGGTGAGCGAATCGCTGAAGCCCGGTCAGGACTTTATCGTGCGCGGCGAGATCATCGGAATCAACCCGATCGCCAACGTGACGGCGGCGATCCTTGCGGAGGACGGCAAGGCGGTCTATTCCCGCACGATGGCGCCCAACGCCAACCGGTTCGATCTCTCGGCCATGGACTCCGCGCTGAAATTCGACGCGCTGCCCGACGGGATCTATTATTACAAGGTCAGCGCGGTGGATTCCGCAGGCAAAACAAAGACCTTCATCAACAAAAAATTCTATGTTTCAAACAAGACGCTGATCACCGGAAGCGTTTCGATTTCCGGCCTGGGCTGGACGGGGCTCGCGTCCTCCAACCTCGCCTCCCCGTACGCGTACGCCACGCTGACGGCGGAACCGGAGGTGGACCAGGAGAACGCCGCCCTGCGCTACCAGTGGTACGTTGACGGCACGGCGATCCGCGGCGCGACGGAGAAGGAATATACCGTCACCTCCGACAAGATCGGCAAAAAGCTCAGCGTCAGCGTCACCGGCACCGGCAGCTTCTTCGGCACGCTGACCAGCGCGCAGACCAACGCGGTGCAGGATAAGGATTCCCTGATCACCGACGTGGTGGAGAAGATCACCGGCAAGCCCGCCTCCTACACGGTCAACCTGTTTGATCTGACCATCTCGCCCGCTCTCGCCGGGACGCCCTGCGGGGAGCTGCTGGAAAAAATCATCTTCGCCACGAGTCTCGGCGCGGTCTACGACAAGGACGACCAGCGCAAAACCGGCACGGATAACCTGTGCACCGGCGATTCCGTCAAAACGATGATTTCCAACCAGATCACCCTTACAAGATACTACGTGGTGGTTCTGGGCGACGTGGACGGCGACGGAAAGGTGACCAGCAGCGACGCCCGCGCGGTTCTGCGGACCGCGGCAAAGATCATCAAGCTGAAAAACGCGTGGAACGAAAAAGCGGCGAACGCGGACCATGTGGGCGGCGTGACCAGCGCCGACGCGCGGATGATTCTGCGGGCCGCCGCGAAGATCGAACCGCTGAGCATAAAATAACAAAAAAGAACGCCGCCAACCGGAACGGCCTTGCGGCGCAACGGAGGAACTCAAAATGAGCATCTGCATGATCGCACACAGAGGGTACAGCAGCGTGTATCCGCCCAACACGGAGCTGGCGTTCCGCATGGCGGCCCGGCACGGGTCCGGCGGCGCGGAGACCGACATCCGCCGCACAATCGACGGCGTTTACGTCTGCAGCCACGATTCCGAGGTACGCTTCGCCGACGGCACCGAGCTGCGGATCGAGGAATCCGCCTTTGCGGCGCTGACCGAAAAGCCCCTGCGGAACAACGTGTCCGACGACGAGGTGTATCTGTGTACCCTCAGGCGCTACCTTGAGGTGATGCGGGATAACAATATGGTCTGCTTCATCGAGCTGAAGGGGCCGTTCACCGACGAGCAGGTCAAAGAGGTGTTCGACATCGCGGCGCAGGTTTACGACCTGAAACAGTGCATTCTGCAGTCCTTCCGCTTTGAAAACCTGCTGAAGGCCCGGGCGCAGTTCCCCGAGCTGCCGCTGATGTGGACCTACGGCTGCAGCGAAAGCCATTACGAGCGCTGCTTTGAACACGGCTTTTCCATCGACGCGGACCGGGTGGTCGTGACGCAGCAGATGGTGAAGGACTTCCACGACCACGGCCTTGCGGTCGGCGTGTGGACGGTCAACGACGAGGCGGAGCTTGCGCGGATCCGCGCGCTGGACGTGGATTATATCGAATCCGACGTGTTCTGACAATCCGAATAAGCATAAAAGAATCCGCACGCCGCGGTCCAACGACAACGGCGTGCGGTTTTTTGTTGCTGATTCAAAAAACTCTGCGGTTGGAAGAAGTTTCTTTGCCTGTGCGTATTTCAGGCCTCCGGGCTCTGCGCCTGTGCGGGCTTTTTTCTGCCGACAAGCACCGAGAGCCAGCACAGGACGCAGGCGACGGCGCCGAAAACCAGCAGGCAGATGAAAACGCCGTTCCAGGAGCCCAC
>CACYHJ010000110.1 GCA_902774165.1 Oscillospiraceae bacterium | reverse complement strand
CCGCGGTGGAACCGCAGGCGATCAGATCGTCGAAGGATACCACCTCCGCACGGATGAAGCCGCGTTCGAAATCCGTATGGATCTTCCCGGCCGCCTGCGGAGCCTTCGTGCCCTTTTTGATGGTCCACGCCCTGACCTCCGGTTCGCCGGCGGTCAGATACGACATCAGGCCGAGCAGGTCGTAGCTCTTTTGTATGAGCGTTTCCAGCCCTCCGTGCTCCACGCCGAGATCCGCAAGAAACGCCTTGCGCTCCTCCGGGTCGAAATCCGCAATCTGAGCCTCGAGCTCCGCGCAGATCGGCAGCGCCTGAGAACCCTCGGAGTCGGCAAAGGCCTTCACCGCCCGGTATCTCTCGTTGTCGGAGATCTCACCGGCGGCAAAATCGTCCTCACTCATATTGCACGCGTAGATCACCGGCTTCGCGGTCAGAAGCGCGACGGAATCCATCAGCTCCCGCTCGTCTTCGTTCACCTCGACGGCGCGGGCGCATTTGCCGGCGTCAAGCTCGCTTTTCAGCCGTTTGAAAAAATCCACGTTCTTTGCCAGAGACTTATCGCCCTTCATGGCTTTGGAATCCCGGTCGATCCGGCGGTCGAGAATCTCGATGTCGGAAAGAATCAGCTCGAGATTGATGATGTCAATGTCTCTGACCGGGTCGACGCTGCCCTCGACATGGGTGATATCGTCGTTGTCGAAACAGCGCACCACGTGCACCACCGCGTCAACCTCACGGATGTTCGCAAGGAATTTGTTTCCCAGCCCCTCGCCCTTGGACGCGCCTTTGACAAGACCGGCGATATCGACGAATTCCACCGTCGCGGGCGTGACCTTCACCGGATGATAAAGCTCTGCAAGCCGGTCAAGGCGCTCATCGGGGACGGGAACGATCCCGACGTTCGGCTCGATGGTGCAGAACGGGTAATTCGCAGACTGAGCGCCCGCATTGGTCAAGGCGTTGAACAATGTGCTTTTACCGACGTTCGGCAGTCCGACGATACCGAGTTTCATTCCGGATCAATTCCTTTCTCAAACAGCTTTGCTATTATACCACCATTCAATCAAAAATGCAACCGTTAATTCAAAATATTTACAGAAAAACACTCAGAAAACACTCAGACGTGGTCCGGAGAAGAGAGAATCGCGGGGATCGGCAGACTCGGACAAAGCCCCGGGACGGCCGCCCGCTCGGGCGCTCGAAGGCCGAAAAAGAAGTTTGCCGCCGCGAGATGATCGAGCTCGAGGTCCGGCGCGAGCGCACCGGACGTAACGGACGGGACGCCGTCCTTCACGGAAATGCTCAGGGTTTCATCCCCGCGGATCCCGTGCACCAGCACATTGCAGCCGCAGTCCGGCAGAACGGTTTCCAGCGCTTTTGCCTGAAAGAACGCGTTCAGGGTTCTTTGATAGCGATACACGGAAATCCGGAACGCGTTGTGCAGGCTGACGCCGGAGGCGATCGACGCGAGAAAATCGCTGTATGCGGTAAAGCACGCGGGCATATTGAAATACGCGTACGTCGTCGGCCGTGAAAGCACGATCGCCGCGACGGCCTCTTTCAGGTATTCCGGTGATGCCACACGGAATTCCGGCACATTCGCGTCGTTGCGTTCCAGCACGAAATAACCGACGGTTTTCCCGTTTTTCCGCAGCTTGAACGCCCGGTTGTTCCAGGACCGAAGAAGATCCGTGATCGCCTCGGGCGAGCGCTCCGCATGGACCGGCGCCGTGCGGCCGATATCGACCAGAAGCTGCTTTTCGCTGTCGTCGTCCGCAATCGGCTCGATCTGCATCTGCGGCTGATAATCCGCGCCGTACACGTGGCGGATATTCCGGGCGTCCACCGTAAAATTCACCGAATACCCCGCGGTATCGTATCCGAAATACCGATAGCGCTGCCGGTGGCCGTCAAGGAAGGAAAAATCGGTGCCGTTGTGTTTCATTTCCTCCGTAACCGCGTCCATGGCCAGCCGCATATATCCTTTGCCCCGCGCGTCGGGATGGACGCAGACGTTGCCGATCCCGCCGACCTTCAGACGCTCGCCGCAGACGTTCAGATTCTGATAATAAATGCCGATCACGGCGCGGATCCGGCCGTTTTCAAGCACGCACATATTGTTTTCCCACGGCGCATACTCCGGCTTATAAAGCTTCGGCAGCAGCTGAAGAAACGTGACGCTGTCGGAATTGATAAACCCGAACGACAGATCCATAACGTCCATGAGTTCCCGGTACCGGTCTTCACCGACGCGGCAGACTTCGATTTTTTCCGACATACGCGCACTCCCCTCCCGCGGGCTTATCCTGCCGATTCGCTTTCCTTCGCTTTCGCTTTCACACGGAACACTTCCTCGCCGTTCTTGTCATGGCCTTCTTTTGTCTCGGCGAGATAGATCTTTTTATTCACGTCGTGTCTGAAGTAGTAATAATCGGTGCTTTCGGGGCGCAGCGCCGCCTTGATGGCGTTGTCGCCGGGGCTGCAGATCGGCGCGGCGGGAAGCCCGACGCACTGGTAGGTATCATAGAGCTTCGTGTAGGAGACGCGCAGATCGCCGGACAGCACGGTCTCGGGAATATAGGAAATATAACCGGAGGTGGAGTCGCACTGAAGATATTTGAACTCTTCGTTCCCGCTCCAGAGACGGTTGTGCAGCACCGAGGAAATCTGATACATCTGCTTGGTGCCGTATGCTTCCTTCTCGATGATGGAAGCGATTTTGATCACGTCGTCGACGCTCAGGCCGAGGCCCGCGCCGGTATTGCTGTACTCCTCGGTCCAGTGCTTCTCAAAGTTTGAAAGGAAACGCTTGATCACGCTCGCCGCGTTCTCTCCGAGATAAAACTCATAGGTATCGGGATACATATACCCCTCCAGCACGTAGAACCGCTGTTCCTTGTTGGGGATATTCTTCAGGAACGGATATTCCCCGGAGAAATCCATCTCGCGGGCGGTCGCACGCAGGCTTGCGGCGGAACAAACGCCGTTCTCCTCAAGCTTCGCGAAAATCTGCTCCATACAGAAGCCCTCCGGGAAGCTCAGCGTGACCGTCTCTGCGGAGGCCGCGTTCTTGCTCATGCTGATCAGAAGCTTTTCAAGACCGTAGCTCGCCTGCAGCTCATAGACCGAGGTGATGTACTTGGTATTGTCGTACCCCCGGATCTGCGCAAAGAGTTTGCAGAAATCGGGGTTTTCAATCAGATCCTTCTCCGCCAGCAGATCAATGACCTGATCGGTGGTCATCCCGTCGTTGACGGAAACCGAAACCTTATCGGTCGAACGGTTGATCGCAATGATATCGTTCATACAGCTGATCACGAACGTAGAAACGAACCATGAAGCGGCAACCACAATCAGGATCACAACAAGACGGACAATACGCCTGCGGCGATAAATCTTTTTCTGCTCCGGCGTCAGTTTTCTGCGTTTCTTCTTCGGCTTTTTCGCCTTGGGTTCCTTCACGGCTTTTGCGGATTTCGCGCTTTTTGGCGATTTCTTCCCGTTGGCGCCGCCGGTATGATCGGCGTCAACGCCCCTCTTCGGACGGTTGGAAACGGGCTTCCCTGCGCCGCTGTCCGGGCGGTTTGAAACGGTTTTTTCGGCGTCCGCTTTGTTTTTTCCGATCCGGACGGCGTCGAATTTTCTCGTGGGCTGATCGCCGGAAGAAGGAATATGATTGTCCATAGATTTCACACCTTTATTTTATCGGCAAAGAATAATGCCTTTTTCTGTCAGAATACTGTGATAGATTTCATCGTGTCTGCACGCCGGGAGGCGGACGGAAAGACATTCGTGATAGCACAGGCCTACGCATACGCCCGGGTAACCGGAGATAAAGCTGTCGTAATATCCGCCGCCGTACCCCAGCCGGTTTCCGTCCCGGTCGAAGCTGAGGGCGGGGACAAGACAGAGCGTATCCCTGAAATCGGTCAGCAGCTCGCAGCGTCCGGGGTCCGGCTCTGGAATCCCGAACCTGCCGGGCGAGAGATTATCCGGCGAGTCGATGATATAAAAATCCATCCGGCGCTTCGCGGCGCATTTCGGAACGGCGACGCGTTTTCCCGCGGCAAAGCAGCGTTCCATGATCGGGAAGGTTGAGACCTCCGAGCCGACGGAGACATAAGTCAGCACGGTATTGCTGCTTTTGAAGCTGATCAGCCGCGTCAGCTGATCCGCAATCGACAGACTCATTTCATGCCTGCGCTGAAGCTCGATCGAATCCCGGCGGAGCAGCGCCTCTTCCCTGAGCTTTTTCTTCAGCGGACGAACGTCCCTCATTTTCTGTATTGAATGGCGTCAAGAACGGTTTTCGACGCGTCGGCGCCCTTCAGCGCGGCAAGGATACAGGCGGCAAATTCAATCGCGGAACCCGCGCCGTTCGCGGTGACGACGCTGCCGTCCCGTACCGCGGGCTGACTGCCGACGACGGCGCCGCGCAGTTCTTTTTCAAAGCCGGGATAGCAGACGGCGTTTTTGCCGCTGAGCAATCCTTTATGGCCGAGGATTGAGGGCGCCGCGCAGATGGCGCAGAGAAGCAGGCCGCGCGCTGCGGCAAAATCAATTGCACGCTGCACGTTTTCATCCTGCTCGAGATTCCGCGTGCCGGGCATACCGCCGGGCAGGACGACCGCTTCCAGCGAATCATCCAAAATGATTTCTTCACAGGAGAGATCGCATCCGACCCGCAGACCGTGGGACAGGCAGATCTCTTTTTTCGGCACGCCGACGGTTTTCACGTCTGCGCCGCCGCGTTTCAGCAGATCGAAGACCGTGATCGCCTCGATCTCCTCTGTTCCGTCGGACATGAAGATATAAACCATATGCTCACCCTCTGCAAAGCGTATACTATTCAACATACAGATTGTATTATATCACCTTTTTTGATCAACTACAAGTAGAAATCTAATATTTTAATTAAATTTTGATAAAGATTGCATCTGTTTGAATAATATGATAAAATGAAGAAAAAAACAGGAAGTGTGCTTATGAGCGAATACTCCTCCAGGGCCGTGATCATCGGCCTTTCCGATTCCGGTGAAACCATTCCCTCCTGCGCCGGCCGAATCTCCACAAGACCCGGCACCGCGACAGAGCTCTTTGATGCCGCGACAGATAAAGAAAAGAACGCGTCCCTGATCTGCAAGGTGACCCAATCCGGACACAACTCCACCATCGAGCATTGCGTCTACAACCTTGCGTTTGAGAACGTTTCGGTCTTTGCGGAGCAGTTTCTGATTGAGTTCCGCCTTGCGTCCTTTACGGTAAAATCCCGCAGATACGTTGATTTCGCAAACAGCGGTTTTTACACCCCGCAGGGCCTTCCGGACGACGCGAAAAAAGCCTTTGAAGACGGCGCCGCCGCCCTGTTTGCCGATTACGCGAGGCTCTGCGAGCTGGGCGTGCCGAAGGAGGATGCCCGTTTCGTGCTGCCCTATTGCCTTCACAGCAATTTTTACTGCACGGTCAACGCGCGGGAATTCCTGAACATGCTCACCCAGATGCTTTACGGCAGAGGCGCGGCGTTCCAGGAGCTGCGGGCAATCGGCGAGAGCCTGAAGGAACAGGCGAGGAACCTCACCCCCGGGATCATGACGGACTTTGAAGTCCGCGCGGAGAAAAAAGCGGAGACGCCGTTCCCGGTAACGGTTCCGGACGCCCCCGCCGGCCGCACAGCGGAAAAAGTGCAGCTGCTCTGCGCCTCGCCGAACGCAGCCGCCACCGTTGCCGCGGCTGCCGCTGCGGTTGCCGCGCCCGAAAAAGCCGCGTCAGCAGCCGCTTTCTTTGAAGATAACGCGGCTGCGCGGGAGGAAGCGCTGCGCTGGCTGATCTCCTCGCCCCGTCCGAGAGCGCTGGAAAACGCGAATTATACCTTTGCCCTGCGCGGCGTATCTCTCTCCTGTCTGACCCATTTCGCAAGACACCGGATGCAGTCGATCCAGATCCCGTGCCTTACGAAAACCGACCGGAGCTGCTTCGTACTGCCCGAAACGGTAACGGCCGTTCCCGGCGCGCGGGAGATCTACGAAAACTGCTTCAAAAAAGCGAATGAGCTCTGCGACGCCCTGAAATCCTTCGGCGCCGCGCAAGAGGATCTTGTTTATACGCTTCTGAGCGGAAACACCATCGACGTCGTCACCACCGCAAACGCCCGGGAGCTGCTTTTATTCTTCAAACTGCGCTGCTGCACCCGCGCGCAGTGGGAGAGCCGGGAGTACGCGGAGCAGATGCTGCGTCTTTGCCGGCAGGCGGAACCGGAGATTTTCCGTTACTACGGGCCGAGCTGCTTCATTTCCTCCTGTCCGGAGGGCCGCATGTGCTGCGGCAGACAGGCGGAAATCAGGGAAAAGTACACCTCGTTCTGAAATCTTCAAAAAAAGTGCGTTCCGCCGAAAACGGAGCGCACTTTTTTATGCTTTTACGGACCGAAACGGGACGCGGTAGCATTTCAGCAGCCGGAGGAGATACAGGATCTTCGCTTTTCGGTTCTCGCAGGCGTGCCCCGCGCCGAGCAGGCGGATGCTTTGCCGGAACATGGGCATATCGCAGATCGTTCTATACCGTTTGAAATCCAGCGTCCCCGCGCGTTTTTCGTTGCGCACGACGTTATAAAACGCGAAATCCATATAAAACGCCGCCAGCTGCGTTTTCAGATCGTCGTTGAAGGCAAACAAGCCGCGGGCGATTTCATATTCGGTCGCCATGCTCTCTGTATAACGGGGAATCACCTTCTGCCGCGTGGCGGATTCGGAATAATCAAGCCAGTATTCATAGAAGGAGCCTTCGACGGCCTCGACCCGCGCCGCCCGGGACAGCGCCTGCATATTGAACGCCATATCCGCGCTGACCGTCATATCCTCCCGGAACGTCAGCGCGTGCCGGCGGACCAATTCGGCGGAAAAGCCCATACGGACGCAGTAACAAAGCTCAAAGCCGGAATACAGCGACGGATTCTTCTCCGCAAGCTCTGCGGCGGAGGCGACGACGTTTTTCGGATAATGCGTCCGCTCCGTTCTGTCCGCGGGCAGGATCGTGATATCGGAGATCAGCACGTCAAGGCTGTCTTCCTTCATCCGCTGCGCAAGACGCAGCGGAAAACCTTCCTTCACCGCGTCGTCGGAATCCAGAAAGAACAGATACTCGCCCGAAGCTCTCTCCATGCCGTAATTTCTTGCGGAGGCCTCTCCCCCGTTCTGCTTATGATAAACGAAAACATGATCCCCCGCATAGGAATCGAGGACTGCAGCCGTCTCCGACGCGGAGCCGTCGTCGACGATGACGGTCTGCACGAGCTCCGACGCGCCGATACTCTTGAAATAGGAACCGAGCGACCTGCGCAGAAGCGGTTCCGGGGTATTGTAAACCGGGATAATCACCGTTGCGAAATATGCGCTCATTCTTTATCAGCCCCCCGTCCGATCCCGACCCGGCGCAGCAGGATTCCCTTCATATTTTTCACAGCCGCTCTGAACATCCGCATATCCTGCGTTTTTCTGAAGCAAACGAAAAACACGGCGTTCGGGACGGCGCTGCAGATCAGGAACTTCAGCAGAAGATTCCAGAACGGGGAAATGGCGATCAGCCGGCAAAGGAAGAAGCAGACGGCGCCCTCCCCCACGAGGATCGCGGCAAACATAAGGTACCGGCGCAGGTAAATCACCGGTTTTTTACGGAAGCCGTGCTTATACAGCGCCCAAGGGCTGTACCAGACGTCGGTGAGGATGCGGCCCACCGCGGTCGAGAGCTGAATGCCGAACACACCGTAATCCGCGCCCAGCAGAATCGACAGCCCGATTTTGATTCCCGCGGTCACAAAGGAGATCAGCCGCCCGTAATGGAAAATGCCCAAAGTCTGCATATACGTCCATACGGCGCTCTGCATCCCCACAAGGTAAAAATTGACCGCCAGGATCAGCGGGATCCAGGGCGAGAGGACAAAGTCCTCCTTGAAAATAAACAGCACGAGATCCGACGAAACAAAGGCAACAAAGGCGATGCCCACGGCGCCCCAGCTGAACAGCCAGAAATTGCTCAGGTTGACGAACCGGAACATCTCATACCGCTTTTCGTCGTCCTCCAGCGCGTTGTGGTTGCCGATGCTGGCGGTCATGCCGTCGAACACCTGCGAAAACAGCGTGGTCAGCGTGCTGATAAACAGCGTGTAGTTGGACGTCACGCCGGTTTCGACCAGCCCTTTAAAATAGGTTATAATAATATTATCCGTATTATTGACAAACAGCCCGGAGATTCTGGTCAGCAGCAGATCGCGGGTGTTGCGGAACAGGGATTGTTTTGTCTCCCGGTCAAGCGGCTCCGCTTTTTCGCGGATATAGGGATATTTTTTGCCGGCGATAAAATAGATCATCAGGTTATAGAGCAGCGTGCCGATCGTCTGGATGATCAGATACGACATATAATCCCGCGTTAAGGCAAGAAACGCCATCTGCAGGATGCTCTGCAGGATCGTGACCACATAATTCAGGCCCGTCACGATATAATTCTGCTGCGACGCCAGCAAAAACGATCCGCGATAGGAAAAGAAATAGGTGCTCGCGTTATTGAACAGGAAAATCCCGTACAGAAGATATACGCTCTGGGTAATCTCCTGCGGCATCTCCACAAGATTCCGAAGGAACGGCATAACGCAAAGCCCCGCCGCCGCGGTCACCGCGCCGATAATCCGGTAGGCGCGGGCAAAAAACCGCATCAGTGAGGCAACGCGTTTCGTGTCGTTTTCGGCAATGGGTTTATACAGCGCGTATACGATCGCGATGCCGATCCCCATTTCCGCAACCGTCAGCAGGGCAAGAATATCGGCAAAGAAGCTGCCGACGCCGAGATACGCCTTCGGCAGAAATCTGGTGAACACAACGCGGCACACAAGGCCGAGAATCGTATTCACCGCGTACCCTCCGATGCCGACGGCGATATTCAGCATGGAGTATTCGGTCCGCGAACGCGCGGAATTACGGAACTTTTTCATGAAAGAACAAAGATCAATCCTTTTTCAGCACGGCGTCGACCATGCGCTGAAGCTTTTTCGGCGCTCTGTAAAACAGAATGTGAAGCTTGCTGTAATAATCGAGATAGAACTTATAAAAATCGGAATCGACGCTGCTTTTGGAACGGTAATAGTTCAGCCCCTCGAACATATAGAATTTCTGCACCCGGTCCAGCTTGTCGTAA
Organism: Oscillospiraceae bacterium; assembly: GCA_902774165.1. GTDB lineage: Bacteria > Bacillota > Clostridia > Oscillospirales > Acutalibacteraceae > RGIG2774. The sequence continues at coordinate 3,082 of CACYHJ010000110.1, read as the reverse complement.
AGCAGCGCGTTTTTGATGATCGTTTTTTCACAGATGCGGGCGATTTTGTCCCCGTCTTCGGTATGGGTCAGATTCTCCTCATGATCCCGGTAGGCGTACAGGATCTTCTCAATGGGCTTTACCTTGAACGAAGCAAAAATCCTCTGCCAGTAATCAAAGTCTTCGGCAAGGAACAGATCCGGGTTGTAGTCGCCGATCACGGCGTATACGCGACGGGTATACATAAAGCAGGCGCCGACGATGTTCGCGCCGAGGATCTTGCGCAGCTCCATTCCCCGGGTCATATACCAGTCGTTGGTTTTCACGCCGTCTTTATCGATCACGTCGCAGGAAGAAAACACAAACCCCAGCCGCGGGTCGTTCCGGAATTCGGCGACCATGGTCTCAAACGCGTCGGGATAATAAAGATTATCGTGGCTGGTCCAGGTCAGATAATTGCCCTTGGAAAGGGCAAATCCCCGGTTCAGGCTTCTGGGAAGCTTGATATTCTGTTCGTTGCGGTAATAGATGATCCGGCTGTCTTTTTCCGCGTATTCCTTTGCGATCTGCGGCGTTTCGTCATCGGACCCGTCGTCGATGATCAGCAGCTCCCAATCGGGATAGGTCTGGGCAACGACGCTCTCAATGCTCTGTCTCAGATAATCCGCGCCGTTGTATACCGGGAGAACGACAGAGACTGTTTGATTCTGATTCATATGCTTTCCTCACTTCCGCCGCAGATGATATCGGCGATTCTTTTGCACGCGAATCCGTCGCCGTAAGGGTTGACGGCTTTCGCCATGTGTTCGTATTCCGTCTGATCGTTCAACAGCTTCCTGCACCAGAAGTACACATCTTCCTCCCGTGTGCCCACAAGACGCAGAGTGCCGGCCTCAACGCCCTCGGGACGCTCCGTGGTGTCGCGCATCACAAGCACCGGTTTTCCCAGGGAGGGCGCTTCCTCCTGAATGCCGCCGCTGTCGGTCAGCACAAGATAACTGCGGGCGAGGTAGTTATGGAAATCCGGCACGTCCAGCGGTTCGATCAGCCGGATCCGCTCGTGCCCGGCGAAGACCTCATCGGCGATTCTGCGGACCGCCGGGTTCATATGCACCGGATAGATCACCGAAACGTCGGGCGTCTCGTCGACGATGCGGCGGATCGCGCGGAACATGCCCCGCATGGGCTCCCCTTTTCAGCGCGTCGATCGCGGTGTTCCCGGTGATAAAAATACTGTCGGCGGCTCTGTGTTCCGCAATAAGATGTTCTGCGGCTTTTTGCGTCGGGGCAAAATTCAGCTTCGCCGTCAGAGAGATCGCCTGCCGGTTGAATTCCTCTGGAAACGGCGAGGCAAGGTCATAGGTGCGAAGCCCCGCCTCGACGTGGCCGACGGGGATCCGGTCGTAAAAAGCGGCAAGGGAAACCGCAAACGCCGTCGTGGTATCGCCGTGCACAAGCACAAGATCCGGCCGCGCGTCCGCAAAGATCGCGTGGATACCGCAAAGGATCTCGCTCGTCACGTCAAACAGCGTCTGGTTCGGCTTCATGATATTCATATCGTAATCCGGAACAACGCCGAACGCCTGCAGGACGCTGTCCAGCATTTCCCGGTGCTGCGCGGTGACGCAGACCAGAGATCGGATATCGGCTCTGCCCTGCAGCTCTTTCACCAGCGGGCACATTTTGATCGCTTCGGGCCGTGTGCCGAAGACGGATAGAATCGTTTTCACGGGAAGAACCTCCATATTCTCTCTACAATCAATTATTCTCAGACGCTAAAGACCCACCTTCAGTTTGTTTCTGACGGCAGCGGTGAGCTCGGGCGCGGCGCGGAACATATGGAGCCAAACGCTCTGTTTCAATGACACCGCCTTGCAGGCGGCGGGAAGATCGATCTGCCGGAAATAGGAAACAATCTTCTTGCGGCAGGCCTTGTCGTCGTCGGAGCCCTCGAACCGCTGAAAGCACTGATACTGATAAATGCAGTTTTCCGCCAGCGCCGCGTTTGACGCGGGATACAGCTCCGGCAGGAGAGTTTTGAACTCACGGGTGCGTTCCAGCATCGCTTCCAGCGCGTGCAGACGCTTCGCGGAAAACTTCTGCCCCATGATGCTGCCGGCACGCTGCACATAATGATATGCTTTCACATCGACATACGCGATTTTATTTGAATTATAGAAGACCCGCCAGGAGAAGAACTCGTCCTCATGGAACTTGCCGATGTGGAAACGGACGTCGGCGAGCACTTCCTTTTTATAAATTTTATTCCAGACGATCTGCTCGAACAGGTCGTTTCTCACCAGCGAGAGCATCGCGTCGTTCCGGTCGAACACACGGATTTCGCCGGATCCGCGGTCAAAACGCTCCACGGTCCCGTCGTCGACGATATAGCCGCACTGGACGATATCCGCCCCCGAAGAGATCAGGGCCTGATAAAGGGTCCCGATCATGTCCGGCTCGATAAAATCATCCCCGTCCACAAAGCAGAGATACTCCCCCGTCGCATGATCGAGGCCGGTATTCCGGGCGGCGGAAAGTCCGCCGTTTTTCCGGTGGATCACCTGAACCCGCCCGTCGGTAAAGGAGTCGCAGATTATGCCGCTGCGATCCGTAGAACCGTCGTCCACCAGAATCACCTGAAGGTCCGGATAGGTCTGAGCCAGAACGGAGTTGACGCATTTTTCGATATAATCCTGCGTATTGTATACGGGAATAATGACTGAAATCATAACTGAATATTACAGCGAAAGGATCCTTTGCACGGTCTTCTGCGCGGAGAATGCGTCGATGGCCGAAGAAGGCGCGTTCCCGCCCTGAATCAAACGGATCGCTTTCCTGATATCCTCCTTGTTATTTTCGGTAAACACGTAACGGCCGAACCCGGAGAAATAAGCGCCGATCGCCTCTATTTCCTCCGCCGTGCCGTCAAGAATGAACAGAATCGGTTTGTTCTGCGCGGAATACTGAAAGATCTTGCCGGGAATCTGCCCGCCTTTTTTATTACACAGGAAGACGAGCGTCTGCGTCTTCCGCTCATATTCCGCAAGCTTTCCCAGCGGCATCCGGGGATGAACGGCGACGTTTTCCGTCGACGCGAAGGGGC
>CACYHJ010000109.1 GCA_902774165.1 Oscillospiraceae bacterium | reverse complement strand
AAAAAAAGCGCCCCGGATCGGAAGCGCTTCGCAGAAGAGGGAATTCAGATGATATAATCGTTCATGTAGCGCTCCCGCTGCTGGTCCAGAATGTCCTGCAGGGTGATGCCGTCCAGGTATTCGTTGACGACCTTTGCCAGCCCCTGCCAGACGGGCAGCGTGGGGCAGTCGGCGCTGCGTCCGCACTCGATGGGGTCCTGATTGACGCAGTCCACGGGCGACAGGGAGCCCTCGGTCAGCCGCAGAATTTCGCCGACGGTATATTTATCCGGCGTTCTTGCCAGCATATAACCGCCCTGAGAGCCGCGGTTCGTGCGCAGAAAATCCGTTTTGTTGAACACGGGAATGATCTGCTCCAGATATTTCTTTGAGATATTCTGCCGCTCCGCAATCTCTTTTAATGAAACAAATCCGTTGTTCCTGTGCTCCGCAAGGTCGATCAGCATACGCAGGGCGTAACGCCCCTTTGTCGATATTTTCATTTCGTTTCGCCCTCTTGATTTTAATAACCCCATAATACCATATATTTAATGGGAATTCAAGAGGACAAAAAAGAAAAAAACCGGATTCCGCGCCGCACATTTCCCGGCGACGGGATTTGAAAGGAGAATGCCGGATGACAATCCAGCAGCTGAAATATGTAATCGCGATCTCCGAGGCCGGGTCGATGAACAAGGCCTCCGAGGTGCTGTACGTCGCCCAGCCGTCGCTTTCCGGCGCGCTGCAGGAGCTGGAGAAGGAGCTCGGCATCACGGTTTTCAACCGCAGCGGCCGCGGCGTGACGCTGACCGCCGACGGCGTTGAGTTCGTGCAGTACGCGCGTCAGGTGGTGCAGCAGTATGACCGGCTTCTGGAGAAGTACGGGAACGGCGGAACGCGGAAAAAGAAGTTCGGCATTTCCTGCCAGCATTATTCCTTCGCGGTGAAGAGCTTTGTGGAGATGGTCAAGCAGTTCGATACCGGGGAGTATGAGTTCGCCATCCGGGAGACGAAGACCCGCGAGGTGATCGACGACGTGGCGGCGGGAAAAAGCGAGATCGGCATTCTGTATCTCAGCGATTTCAACCGCAAGGCGATCGAAAAATTCCTGCGCTCCAACAGTCTGGAATTTCACCGGCTGATCGAGTGCCGCGCCTTCGTCTATCTCTGGCGGGGGCATCCGCTTGCCGGGAACCGCTCGATCCGTTTTGAGGAGCTGGCGGATTACCCCTGTCTTTCCTTCGAGCAGGGCACGGCGGGTTCCTTCTATTTTGCGGAGGAGATCCTGAGCACCGCGGAGTACCCCCGCACCATCAAGGCCAACGACCGGGCGACGATGCTGAACCTGATGATCGGGCTGAACGGCTATACCCTGTGCTCCGGCATCATCTGCGAGGAGCTGAACGGGTCGGATTATGTCGCCGTCCCCTTTGATGCGCCGGAGGACGCGGTGGGCAGCCGGATGGAGATCGGCTATATCGTCAAGCAGAACACCATCCGCAGCAGAATGGCGGAGCTGTATCTCAGGGAGCTGCGCGCGTACCTGGGAATCAACGGGGAAAAACAAAACGATTGAGTTATAGGATGAGCCTATTACTGAGTATTCAGATAGGATATTGGACAAATCGGAACTTCCGGCGTATAATAAACCCATCGAACGGAGAACTCCGTAAAATATTCAGAAAGAGGTAATCATCATGAGCAACTATAAGTTTGAAACCCTTCAGCTGCACGTCGGCCAGGAGCAGGCCGATCCCGCCACCGATTCCAGAGCCGTACCGATCTATCAGACGACCTCCTACGTCTTCCGTAACAGCGCCCACGCGGCGGCGCGGTTCGGCCTTGCGGATCCCGGCAACATCTACGGCCGGCTGACCAACTCCACCCAGGACGTGCTGGAAAAACGCGTCGCGGCGCTGGAGGGCGGCGTTGCCGCGCTGGCGACCGCCTCCGGCGCGGCGGCCATCACCTACGCCATCGAGGCGCTGGCGGGCAAGGGGGAGCACATCGTCGCCCAGAAGACCATCTACGGCGGCAGCTTCAACCTGCTGGCCCACACCCTGCCGAACTACGGTATCGACACCACCTTTGTGGATATCCACAATCTTGAGGAGGTCGCCGCGGCGGTGCAGCCCAATACGAAGGCGATCTTCATCGAGACCCTCGGCAATCCCAACAGCGATATCCCGGACATTGAAGCGGTGGCGGAGATCGCCCATAAGAACGGCATCCCCGTCGTGATCGACAACACCTTCGGCACCCCCTATCTGATCCGTCCGCTGGAGCACGGCGCGGATATCGTCGTCCATTCCGCCACCAAGTTCCTGGGCGGCCACGGCACGACCCTGGGCGGCGTCATCGTGGACGGCGGCAAGTTCGACTGGTCGCCGGAAAAATACCCGGGCATCGCCGCGCCGAACCCAAGCTATCACGGCGTTTCCTTCACCGCCGCGGCCGGTCCCGCCGCGTTCGTCACCTACATCCGCGCGATCCTGCTGCGCGACACCGGCGCCGCCATCTCGCCCTTCAACGCCTTCCTGCTGCTGCAGGGCGTCGAGACGCTGTCCCTGCGCCTTGACCGCCACGCGGAGAACACGAAAAAGGTCGTCGAATATCTGGCGAACCACCCGCAGGTGGAAAAGGTGAACCATCCCTCTCTGCCGGACCATCCGCAGCACGCGCTGTATCAGAAGTATTTCCCCAACGGCGGCGGCTCGATCTTCACCTTTGATATCAAGGGCGGTCAGGCCGAGGCCCACGCCTTCATCGACGCGCTGGAGATCTTCTCCCTGCTTGCCAACGTCGCCGACGTGAAATCCCTTGTGATCCATCCCGCCACCACGACCCACTCCCAGCTTTCGGAAGAGGAGCTGAACGACCAGAATATCCATCAGAACACGATTCGTCTCTCCATCGGCACCGAGCATATCGACGATATCATTGCCGATCTGGAAAAGGGCTTCGCGGCGGTACGGGGCTCATAAAACCGATTCCCGATCACCGGTTGCCGATCACCGGCAACCAATCAATCAGAATCCAACAAAAAAACCGGCGTCCGATCGGGATGCCGGTTTTTTTGTATGTCTGCGTTACAGCAGCGCTCTGCCGACGCCCCAGGCGTCGCCGACCTTCTCTCCCAAAACGTGATAGGCGTTGTTGAAGGGATCGAAGCTGATGGGCGCGGCCTTCGCCATGTCGAGCCTGCCGTCGGTCAGGGCGCGCTCGTCCACGCTGACGTTCACGATCTCGCCCTTCAGGATGCAGGTTTCCGTGTCGTAACCGATCACCCTGCATTCCATGCAGACGGGCAGCTCGTTGATGATCGGCGCGTTGACCCGTTCGCTTTTTGTCGCGGTGAAGCCGGCGCGGGCAAATTTATCCGCCGTTTTGTTGCCGGACGCCATGCCCACATAGTCGCAGCCCGCCGCGTGCGCCGCGTCCGCCATGCTGACGGTAAACGCGCCGGTGACGGCAAAGTTTTTGCAGGTCTTGTGCCCGGGGGACAGACAGACCGAAACCTCTTTTTCTTCGCTGATGCCGCCCCACGCCGCGTTCATCGCGTCGGGAACGCCGTTCTCGTCGTAGGTGGCGATGATCCATACCGGCTGCGGCAGACTCAGAGGCTTTGCCCCGAAATCTTTTCTGCTCATAACAATACCTCCGAATAAAATGAGAAAATGCCGACGCGCGCCGGCATTTCTGTTTTCAGTGTTTATTTGACCAGGCCGAGGTCCTGCAGCGCTTCCCAGAATTTGGTGAAGAGGAACTCAAGGATCTCAAAAATGCCGTTCAGGGACTTTCCTTCCATCTGTTTCACCTCCCGCCGAGATCTTTTTCATTTACATCATAGCATAACCGGGAAAAAAGCGCAACTGCTTTTTTTGTGTGCGGGTTCTGTTTTTACCATTTGCAGCCCGCGTTGTAAAAACCGGTGCCCACAAAGCCGATCTGAGCGAAATCCTCCGGGTTCTGCCGGATGATCCAGTCGATATAGGACTCAAACAGCTTCGCGGTGAAGGCGTAGCCCGCCGGGTTCATGTGCCCGCCCATGAAAAAGTATTTCCGGAATTCTTCGTCGTAGACCGGCCCGTACCGGTCCAGGTCGATCACATAGCTGTATTCAAACAGCTCGGTCATCCGGTACAGCAGCGCCGTATGCGCCGGGGAAACGCTGCCGTTTTCGTTCCGGGGCATGGTGACGAAGAAAAAGCGCGCCTTGGGCTGCTTTTCTCTGAGCCGCTGCACAATGGCGGCGTAATTGCCCGCGAAGGTCTCTTTGTTGTTGTTCCGCCAGTCGGAGAGGTCGATGTCCCGGTCGCTGCCCACGGGCTGCTTTGCGTTGACGATGTCGTTGACCCCCAGCGCGAGGATGTAAGCCCTGCAGACCTTGTCGTCGTCCCAGAATCCGTTCGCCTCGGCGAAGGATTCCATGTATTCCTTCGCCGTCATGCCGCCGCGGGAAAAATTGTACGCCTTCAGCCCGCAGTCCCGCGCCATGAACTGGCCCCAGGAATACTCGAACATATCGTGATAGCCTTTGTTCCCCGCCGCGTCCAGGGACTCGAATTCCCCCGAGGCAAGGCTGTCGCCCACGCACCCCAGAGTGCGCAGGATCCCGCAAAGGCCGCCGTCGCTGACGATCCGGTCCAGCGGTTTTTCGTTTTTATCGCAGAAACGGTAGATCTCTTTATAGTCCATACGAAATCCTCCTTGTATTTCTTCAGATACTGCCTTTCAGAATCGTGATAATGGCCACTCCGGACGGCGCGGTGTAGAACTGCACGCGGGCGTCCGGCTTCGGATCCAGCCGCGCGGCGACCCGCAGGATCATCCGCGCGTCGCCGGCCTTGACGCGTCCGTCGCCGTCCGCGTCCGCCAACGCGGTCTGCAGCGGCGTCAGCTGATCCAGCCGCGCCGAGGCCCGCAGCGCCGCGCGCGCGTCTGTGGCGTTGACTTTCCCGTCCATGGTCACGTCGCCCACGTCGTAGAAAATCCCCTGATCCTGCCCTTCGGCCGGCTCCGTGGATCCGGCGGTCGGTTCCGTGGATCCCGTCGTCGGTTCGTCAGGCTCGGAGGTCGGTTCTGTCGGCTCAGAGATCGGCTCCGTCGGGTCGGAAATCGGCTCCGTCGGCTCGGCGGTCGGTTCCGTGGTTTCGGCTGCCGGCTCCGTCGGGAGGAGCGCGGTCTTCTCATAGCCGCAGTCGGCGCAGCGGTAAATCCCGACGCCGCCCGCCGAGCCGATCAGTTCAAGGTTGTGGGGCTGCGTTTGCGTGTGTGCGGAATCATGATAACAGAACCGCTGATGGCTGCTTCCATCCAACGGGAGCCATCCGCTGAAATCGTGGCCGGTCGCCGGGATCGGCTCGGTCCTTTCCGCGCCGCAGAGATAACAGACAGAAAGCAGCTCCCCGTCTTCCTCGCAGGTCGCCGGCTTCGTCTGCGCCCCGTCGGTCCACAGATGCTCTCCCGTTTCAACGTGGGAGGGGTCGTTGGCGCAGATCCTTTGGTGCCTGTTTTCGTCCGCCGGCGCCCAGTCGCCGTAGTCGTGGCCGGTCGCCGGGATCGGCTCGGTCTTTTCCGCGCCGCAGACGGTGCAGGTAAAGGTCCGCATGCCGTCCTCCTCGCAGGAGGGCGGTTGGGTCAGAACACCGTCATCCCAGCTGTGATAGCCTTCTTCGATGTGTGCGGGATCGTTTTTGCAGACCCGCTGATGCCGGTCCTCGTCCGCCGGCATCCAGTCGCCGAACGCGTGGCCGGTCGCCGGCAGCGGATCGCTGGTATCGTCCAGAATCTCGCCGCAGTCCCTGCAGACGAGATATCCTTCCTCTCCGTCGGCGGTACAGGTGGGCTCCTGCGCGGAAAGACGAATCTGCCCCGGGTGAGAACAATCCGGCTCCGGAGATATTTTATACAGAGACGCGCCGCCTCTGCCGGCGTACCATGTGACGCGGCCGTCCGCGGTGAGAATGGGCTGACAGTCCGAAAGGCCGCCGTAAAGGGTGCGGATGGGCGAGGTTTTTTCGCCGCTGCCGTTGACCGTGACCGCCTTCGTCGCCGTAAACGCGCCGTCGCGGTATTCCTGCCACAGCAGCAGGAAGGAATCGCCGCCCAGGGCGACCAGCTGCGGCGTATATACTTTCACGCTGTCGTCGGCCTGATAATCGGTGATCATGATCGGCGCGCCGTCGGCGGCCATGTTTTTGCCGACCCGGAGCAGAAAGATATTGCGCTGGGTCGAGCCGTGGGATTCGCTGCTCCCGTCGTCCGTGTTCCCCGCGATCAGGATCCGGTCCCCGGCAAGCGCGGCGCCGCCGAGGGAAGCTCCGGTGGCGTTGTTGCCGATCGCGCCGGTGAAGCTGACGGGGATAACGTAGCTCACGTCGGTGACGGGTCCGTTGACGCCCGCCGCGGTCACGGCGATCCCGCGGGGATAAGCGTCGCCGTGGTCGATCCGGTAGATCTTTTCGCCGTCGGTCAGAATAAACTGGTTGAACGAGTGGCTCACATAACCCGCCTGGGCGATGTTCATCACTCCGTAATAGGATTGGGTCACCGTCATGGCGGTCTCGTCGATCACATAGGTCATATTCGCCTGATGGTGAAATCCGTCACGGGGGGAGGCGTACATGGTATGGCAGGTGTGGATGAACAGTTTTCCGCCGGCCTCGGTCATGCGCAGAGACCCCGCCTCAAAGGGCTCATAGGTGTTCGCGCCGTACACCGAGGCGCTGCCCGTCCGGTTCCACGCGCCGTCATACCGTACGACCCGCAGGACCTCCGCGCCGTCGTCCTCCTCCGGGTTGTTCTGCCCGTAGACGATATAATAGTGGTCCGCGCCGGCGAAGAAGCCGCCGAACAGGGGAAGCTCCCCCTCGATCGTCCGGGAGGAAAGAAGCTCGGTCCCGTCCGCGGAATAGGTTTCCAGCAAAAGATCCGCGCCGGTGAGGTTTTCCGCGCGCAGAAGCGTCCCGTCGGCGTTCTCCGTGAGATACGACCGGACCACCGAGGACCAGAGACTGTAATTCTGCCCGCCGAGATTGTCGGTCCCGGCGCCCTGCAGCGGCGTTTCAAAGACGCCGCCGTCCGCCGCCGAGGCCGCCCCGGTCATCGGCGCGAGAACGGAAAAGCAGTACAGAAGCGCGAAAAGGAAAGGTAGGATTTGTCTTGTTTTCATGATGCGTCCGCTCCGATCGGAAATGTCTTTGTCTCTACTATATCACGCTGCCGGGCTTTTTTCAAGGGAGGAAAACGCAAACGAAAACCCGCCGCCGGCGGATATTGACCGGGGGAGCGGGACGTGGTATAATAAATGCTGATTCAGCGGAGCCGAAACAGAATTCGAGGGGGATCGCATATGAAAAAAATTTCCGTCGGGATCCTTGCGCACGTGGACTCCGGCAAAACGACGCTTTCCGAGGCGCTGATGTACCTTTCCGGCAACCTTAAAAAGCTGGGCAGGGTGGACCGGCGGGACGCGTTCCTCGACACCTTTTCGCTGGAACGGGAGCGGGGGATCACGATCTTTTCCAAGCAGGCGGTCCTGAATTATAAAGACGCGGTGTTCACGCTGCTGGATACTCCCGGTCACGTGGATTTCTCCGCCGAGACTGAACGCACGCTGCAGGCGCCGGATTACGCGATCCTTGTGGTCAGCGGCACCGACGGCGTGCAGAGCCATACCCTCACGCTCTGGAAGCTTTTGCAGAAATACGCGGTGCCCTGTTTTATCTTCATCAACAAAACCGACCTGCCCGGCGCGGACGCCGCCGCGGTCCTTTCGCAGCTGCGGCGAAGGCTCGGCGACGGGGTGACGGATTTTTCCGATCCCGGGTCCGAGGCGTTCCTCGAGCAGGCGGCGCTCTGCGACGAGACGCTGCTGGAAATGTATACCGGGACCGGGAAACTGGAAAAAAACGCGCTGAAACGGGCGATCGGAGTTTTCCGCCCGGGTGTTCAAGGTCTCCGAGGATAAGCAGGGCGCGCGCCTGACCTTTCTGAAGGTCACCGGCGGGACGCTGCGTACCCGCGAAGTCCTGCGCAGCAGGAAAAACGCCGACGGGGAAAAGGTCAATCAGATCCGCGTTTATTCCGGCGAAAAATATACCCTCGCGGATGAGGCGGACGCCGGCTCCGTCGTTGCGGTCACCGGGATCACCTTTGCCCGGCCCGGCGACGGCCTGGGCGCCGCGGAGGATTCCTTCGCGCCGATCCTCGAGCCGGTGCTGACCTACGGCGTGCATCTCCCGGAGGGGGCGGACGTCCACGCCGCGCTGGAAAAATTCCGGATCCTTGAAAACGAGGACCCTGCCCTGCACGTCTCCTGGGACGAGCGGCACGGCGAGATCCGGGTGCGCCTGATGGGCGATATCCAGATGGAGATCCTGCGCTGCGTGGCGCGGGAGCGTTTCGGCCTCGCCGTGGAATTCGGCAAGGGCAGCATCATTTATAAAGAGACCATCGCGGAAACCGTGGAGGGGGTCGGGCATTTCGAGCCTCTGCGCCATTACGCGGAGGTCCACCTTGTGTTAAAGCCCGGCAAACGCGGCAGCGGCCTTGTGTTCCGCTCCGCCTGCCCGGAGGACCGGCTGGACCGGAACTGGCAGCGGCTGATCCTGACGCATTTATATGAAAAAACGCACGTCGGCGTGCTGACCGGCGCGCCGATTACGGATATTGAAATCACGCTGGCCGCCGGCCGCGCGCACCCGAAACATACCGAGGGCGGGGATTTCCGGCAGGCGACCTACCGCGCCGTCCGGCAGGGGCTGCGCTCTGCCGAGAGCATCCTGTTGGAGCCGATGTACGAGTTCACCCTTTCGGTCCCCGCCGATTCGCTCGGCAGGGCGATGACCGATCTGCAGCGCATGAGCGGGGAGTTTTCGTCCCCGGAGCAGGACGGGGAGCTTGCGGTGCTGAAGGGGACCGCTCCCGCTTCGGAGCTTTCGGATTACAGCCGTGAGGTGGCGCAGTACAGCCGCGGCAAGGGGAGCCTGCGCTGTGAATTCGGCGGTTGGGCGCCCTGCCACAACGCGGAGGAGGTGATCGCCGCCGGCGGCTACGACGCGGACGCGGACACCGAAAACCCGGCGGATTCGATCTTCTGCTCCCACGGGGCGGGACATACGGTCAGATGGGACGAGGTCCCGCGCCATATGCATCTTCCTTCCGTGCTGGAAAAACCGAAACCCGCCGAAAGCGCGGCGGCTCCCGCGCCCCGGCGGACCGGCGGCGGCAGCCCGGATATTTTTGCGCTCGACAAAGAGCTGATGCAGATTTTCGAAAAGGCTTACGGCCCGGTGAAAAACCGCAGCGACCCGTACGATCTTCATAAGCCCTTCGCCGGCGGCGGCCCGAAGACCGAGCCGAAGGAGAAGACAAAACCGAAATATCTGGGCAAAGAGTACCTGCTGGTGGACGGCTACAACGTGATTTATTCCTGGGAGGAGCTGCGAAGGCTGTCCGAGCAGAATATGGACGACGCCCGCGAGGCGCTGCTGCGGCTGCTGTGCAACTACCGCGCCTATCGGAAATGCGAGGTCATCCTTGTGTTTGACGCTTACCGGGTCAAGGGCGCCGTCCGGGAAATCGACACGGTGGGCGGCGTGAGCATCGTCTACACCAAAGAGGCGGAGACCGCCGATACCTATATCGAGATCACCTCCCACGAGCTGGCGAAGGATCACCGGGTCCGGGTCGTCACCTCGGACGGCATGGAACAGATCATCATTTTCGGGATGACCCGGGTGATGAAGGAGATCCGGCAGATGATCGGCGGGTGAGGCCCCTGCGGAATCGTCCCTGCAGGAATGCGGTTGATTTTATTCCGGAATAATGCTATGATGATACCATACACCGCGGGAGGGATTGTTATGAGAATCAGACCCTATGAACCAAAGGACGCCGACGCCGTCCGTTTTATCTGCCTGAACAGCGAGGGTCCCTGCGACCTGAACGAGGCGGAGCAGCATTATATCCTGACGACGTACTGCGATTATTATATCGAAACCGAGCCGCAGAACTGTTTCGTCGCGGCGGATGAGGACGACCGGGCGGTGGGGTACGTGATCTGCGCCGAGGATTTCGACGCGTACCGGCCCGTGTTCCTGCGGGAATATCTGCCCCGGATCCCGGCGGAGCGTCTGTCGTTCCGCTTCGGCGCGCGGGGCTCGACGGTGATGCAGAATCAATACAAGGCGGCGTATCCCGCCCATCTTCATATCGACGTGCTGCCGGAATACCAGCGGCACGGCCTCGGGCGCCGGATGGTGGACGCCCTGCTCGCCCATCTGCGGGCAAAGGGGATCCCCGGGGTGATGCTGACCGTCGGCACCGGCAACCGGGTCGGCAGGAGCTTTTACGAAAAATACGGCTTTACCTTCCTTGAGACCCGCGGCGGCGACACCGCCTACGGGCTCCGTACGGACCGTAACCGGAACGACGTGAGGTAAATTCCACTCCACAGGGGGGATAGAGATGCGATACTATCTCGGTGTTGACGGCGGCGGGTCGAAAACGACGGCGCTGGTCTGTTCCGAAACCGGCGAGGCGGTCGCGACGTACGTCGGCGGCGGCGTCAATTACAACGCAATCGGCTTTGACGAAGCGCGGCGCAGCCTGAGGGAGGTCGTCGACGGCGCGCTGCGTGGCGGCGAATTCCCGCTTTCCGCCGCGTTTATCGGCCATTCCGCGCTCTCCGGCAGAGCGGACGCGGACCTGACGGCGCGTCTGTGCGGCGGAATCATTCCCTGCGAAAAGATTACGATGGACAGCGACGTGTATATCGCCCTGTCGGCAATGAAAACCGAGGGCGCCTGCGCTGCGGTGATCTGCGGCACCGGCTCCATGGCGGCGGGACGGCTCGGGGACGGGACGGTCCTGCACGCCGGCGGCTGGGGCCATCTGCTGGGGGACGAGGGCTCCGGCTACGCGTTGTCTCTGGACGCGGTCAAGGCGGCGATCCGGGGCGGGGAGGGCAGCGGCGTTCCCACGGCGCTGACGGCGGCGGCCCTGCGGTTCTTCGCCGTCCGTGACCTTGACGGGCTGATCGGCCGGTTTTACGACCCGCCGATTTCCCGCAGCGCGGTCGCGGCGTTCGCGCCGCAGTTCTTTGAATGCGCGGCGGCGGGGGACGCGGCAGCGCAGCAGATCCTGTCCGACCACGCCCGCAGCCTTGCCGGGACCGCGTTCTCCCTTCTGCGCCGGTTCCCGCCGGAAACGCCGGTGGGGCTCTGGGGCGGCATTTTTGAGCATCAGCCGGCGTTCCGGGACGCGTTTGCGGCGTGTGTGCGGGAGGCGTATCCCTGCCGGATCGGGCTTCTGCCCGTCCCGCCGGTTTACGGGGCGGTTTACGAGGCGATCAAGTCGGACCGCCGCGCGTGACGGTCGGTTCTGACATATCATAAGTAATAGAGACGGGAGAGAGGTTTATGACGGGGAATCTTCCGCCCCCCGCGGCGGAGCTGTTTGAGGAATTCCCGGCGCTGAAACAGGCGAAAATCACGGTGGAAGTTGAGGATTCCCGCCGTGTGCGATACCATGAGACGGCGCGCCGGCTGACGGAGGAAAAATACCTGCTGTCGGTTGCCGACGGCGGGATCCGCGTCGTCTGCTCCGGGGAGAAGAGCGCGTTCTACGCCCTGTGCGACCTTGCCCGCCGTCTGACGGATGGCGGCCTTGCGGCGGGGGAATATGAATGCGCGCCGGCCTTTGCCGTGCGGGGCTATATCGAGGGCTTTTACGGCAGGCCCTGGACCGCGCGCCAGCGGCGCACGGTGCTTGCGCGGGCGGCGAAGCGCCGGATGAACACGGTGTATTACGCGCCGAAGGACGACCCTTATCACCGGGAGAAGTGGCGGGAGCCGTATCCCGCGCGGGACCTTGCCGCGCTGGAGGAGCTGGTCGGCGAGGCGAAGAAATACTTCATGGATTTTTACTGGTGCGTCGCGCCGGGGCTGTCGGTCCGTTACGGCGACGACGGGGATTTTGACGCGCTGATGCGCAAAACGGCGCAGTTGTATGAAATCGGCGTGCGCCGGTTCGGGCTGCTGCTGGACGATATCGGGGAGGAGCTGACCGATCCCGGGGACCGCGCCCGCTTCGGGGAGACGGTCAACGCGCAGATTTTTTTCATCAACCGTTATTCCGACGCGCTGCGGGCCGTGGACGCCGATCTGCGTCTGACGGTCTGCCCCACCCTCTACCACGGCAGGGGCGACGAATATTATATTTCAAAGCTGGGCAGGGAGATCCCCGCCGACGCGTCCGTTTTCTGGACCGGCAGGGACATCTGTTCCCGGGAGCTGACGGAGTTCGAGGCGCTGAAATTCATCGAAAACACCCGTCATAAGCCCTTATACTGGGATAATTACCCGGTCAACGATATGGCGATGCGAAACGAGATGCACCTGGGGCCGCTGATCGGCAGGGGACCGGAGCTGTGGAAGTATTCCGAAGGGCTGATCTGCAACTGCATGGAATACGCCGAGTGCTCCTGCATCCCGCTGTATACCGCGGCGGATTACCTTTGGGAGGGCGCGGGCTACGACCCGGAGAAATCCTGGGCCCGGGCGATCCGGGAGACCGTGGGCGCGGAAAACGCGCCGGCGTTCGCCGTGTTTGCCGACCATCTGCGCTCGTCCTGCCTGATGGATGAAAACTCAAAGCAGATGATCCGCCGCTTTGTCGGCGTCGCCGCGCTGTTTGACGCAGGTGAAACGGAGGCCGCCCTTGCCCGGGCGGAGGAGTACGTCGGCGAAATGCGGCGGGGCGGGGAATTCCTTGCGCGGGATCTGCCGATCTGCCGGGAGCTGACAAAATGGTCGGCGAAATACGCCGCCGCCCGCGATTTGCTGGAAACGCTGCTTTCGGTCCTGCGGGGCGGCGGGACCGTCGAAGCGCTCGCCGCGAAGACGGCGGCGTACGACGCGATCCCCGCCCGTCTCGGCGACGACGCGGATCTCAGGGTATGGGCGGAAAATCGGTTCCGCGCACAATCATCGGAGGGAAAAATATATGCTTCAGATTGAACATCTTACGAAAATTTACGGGGAGAAAAAGGCGGTGGACGACCTCTCGCTGCACATCGCGCCGGGGGAGATCTACGGCTTTATCGGCCACAACGGCGCGGGCAAGACCACCACGCTCAAGGCCTGCGTGGGCATCCTGCAGCCCGACGGCGGCGAGATCCGCGTCAACGGAACCTCCGTGCGGACGGATCCGATCACCTGCAAAAAACAGCTGGCGTATATCCCCGACAACCCGGAGCTCTATGATTACATGTCCGGAATCAAATATCTGAATTTTATCGCGGACGTGTTCGGCGTGCCGGCGGGGGAGCGGCAGGAGCGCATCCGGGATTACGCCGCCCGTTTTGAGATGACGGCGAACCTCTCACAGCCCGTCGCCTCCTATTCCCACGGCATGAAGCAGAAGCTTTCCATCATCGCCGCCTGGATGCACTCGCCGCGGCTGATCATCATGGACGAACCCTTTGTCGGCCTTGACCCGAAGGCCTCGTATCTGCTCAAGGAAATGATGCGGGAGGTCTGCGAGGGGGGCGGCGCCATCTTTTTCTCCACCCACGTTCTCGAGGTCGCCGAAAAGCTCTGCGACAAGGTCGCCATCATCAAGCAGGGCAGGCTCATCCGCTCCGGCACCATGGAGGAGGTCAAGGGCGACGATTCCCTTGAGGAGGTCTTCCTCGAACTGGAGGCGGAATGATGCTCAGGCTTTTGTTGAAAAAACAGCTGACGGAGATCTTCCGCGGCTATTTCTATAACGTTAAAACGAACAAAGCCCGGGCGAAGTCCTCGACGATCCTCATGTTCGCCCTCTTCACGGTGCTGATGGTGGTCGTGCTGGGCGGCATCTTCGGCTCGCTGGCGTATTCGCTCTGCCTCCCGCTGGAGGGCGCCGGGCTCGGCTGGCTGTATTACACGATTTTAGGGCTTCTTTCGATCTTTCTGGGCGTGTTCGGCAGCGTGTTCAGCACCTATTCCGGGCTGTACCTTGCCAAGGACAACGACCTTCTGCTGTCGATGCCGATCCCGCTGAAATATATCATCGCCTCCCGGCTGCTGAGCGTCTATCTGATGGGGCTGATGTATTCTGCGATGGTGCTGCTGCCGGCGCTGCTGATCCGCTGGGTCACCGCGCCCTGCGGCGTCCCCGGCGTTCTCGGGGGAATCGCGCTGCTGCTGATCGTTTCCGCCTTCGTCCTGCTGCTGTCCTGCGTGCTGGGCTGGGGCGTGGCGAAGATCAGCCGGCGGCTGCGCAATAAAAGCTTCATCACGGTGCTGGCGTCGCTGATTTTCCTGGGCGCGTATTATTTCTTCTATTTCAAAGCCCAGGATTTCCTGCAGGAGCTGCTGCGCAACGCCGCGGAATACGGCGAGAAGATCCGGTCCGCCGCCTACGGGCTTTACGTGTTCGGGCGCGCCGGCGAGGGAGACCCGCTCTCCCTGCTGCTCTGCGCCGTCGCGGTGCTGCTGCCCGGCGCCGCCGTGTGGCTGCTGCTCAAACGCAGCTTCCTGAGCATCGCCACGGCCTCCGTCGGGACAAAGCGGACGGCATACCGCGAACGCGCCCTGCGCAGCAGGTCCCCGTTCCGCGCTCTTCTGCGCCGGGAGTTTGCCCGGTTTACCTCCAGCGCCAATTATATGCTCAACTGCGGGCTCGGCGTTCTCACGCTGCCCGTGGGCGGCGTGCTGCTGCTGATCAAGGGAAAGGATCTGGTCGAAACCCTGTCCGCGGCGCTCGGGCCGGTGCGCGGCGCCTGCATTCCCGTGCTGGCGTGCGCGGCGGCGGTGCTGCTGGTTTCGATGAACGATATGGCGGCGCCCTCGGTGTCGCTGGAGGGAAGGCAGATCACCGTCGTCCAGTCCCTGCCGGTCGCTCCGTGGTCGGTGCTGAAGGCGAAGCTCTGTCTGCAGCTGATCCTCTCCTGCGGGCCGATGCTGTTCGCCGCGGCCTGCGCGGCGGCGGTGATCCCCGGCGGGATTGCGCTCCGTCTGCTGGTCGTCGCTTCGGGGCTTTCCTGCGCGGCGTTCCTGGCGGTCTTCGACCTGACGCTGGGCGTGCGGATGCCGAATCTGCAGTGGACCAGCGAGCTGGCGCCCATCAAGCAGAGCGCCAGCGTGATGGTGGCGCTGTTCGGCAGCTGGTTTTACGCGCTGCTGATCGGCGTGCCCTATCTCTTCCTTTGCGAGTTCTTCGGCCCGGAGATCTATCTCGCCGCGGTGACGGCGCTCAACGCCGCCGCCTGTTTCATTCTCCTGCGCTGGCTGAAAACAAAGGGCGCGGCGACGTTTGCCTCGCTTTGATTTTTTCCTGAAAAATAATACGGGACCGCTGCGGAGCGAAACTCCGCGGCGGTCCTTTTGCTGTCATTGCGCCGGTCTCACGAAACCGCGCCTGCGCCCGGGGCGGCGGCCCGCCGCGTCACAGGGCTTTTTTTACGTCCTCCGCGCTGCGGTACCGCGCGTCCGGCGCGATCTGCGTGCATTTGAGAACGATCCGTCCGGCTCTGCCCCGGACGGCTTTTTTTGACGGGTGCTCTCCGGTCAGCATCACGTTGAGCAGCACGCCGAGGGCGTAAAGGTCCGTCCGCGCGTCGCTCTGGGCGAGGCCGAGCTGCTCCGGCGGCGCGTAGCCGAGGGTCCCCAGCACGGCGGTGTCCTTCGGCGCGTCCGGGGAAACGGCGCGGGAGACGTTGAAGTCGATCAGCTTCACTGCGCCGTCTTTGCCGATCATCACGTTTTCCGGCTTGATATCCCGGTGCACAAAGCCTTGCGCGTGCAGAACGCTGAGCGCGTCGCAGACGCCCGCGAGCACCTTCCGGGCGCCCCGGTAGGTGTATAATCCGTTCTCGAGCACCTCGGCGACGGAAAGCCCGTCGATATATTCCTCTATGACAAAATACGCGTCGCCGCAGGCAAAGGCGTCGAAGACGCGGGGCAGATTCGGGTGCGTCACGGTTTTCAGGTACTCATACAGCGGAACCGGGCGCTCATACTGCCGCAGCACGACCTGCCGGCGCGCTTCCCGGTGCATATAAAGAAGGGCTTTGCCGCCGTTCCGGTCGGACAAAACCCTGACAAGGCCGTAAAGGCCGTTCCATACGGTCAAAAAATCTTCTTTCCTATTCATCGGCGTACTCAATATTGAACGACAGGTCGTAAAGCACCCGGTCGCCGTAATCCCGCGTCGTCACGATGTAAACCCACAGAACGGTGTGTTCCTGTTTGGTTACAAGGGTTTCACTGTCCGTATAACCGCCGTTGATCACAGTGCTGATCCGCGCGCCGTCGGCGATTTCGGCGTCATACTGCGCCGTGCGGTTGAACGCCGCCGCGCAGTCCACCGAATAGGGCGAGTCGTGCGCTCTGCGGGGATAGAGCTCTTCGTTGGCGATAATTTCGTCGATATCGCTGTAACTGTTCATCATTGAATCCGCCGCGCACGCCATCAGCCGCTGCGCGTCCGGGAGCGTTTCGTCCGTCACGTCAAGAACCGCGAAAAACGCCTGATTCCCCTTGTCAAACAGCACAAGCCCGCCGACCGTGCCGGGGATAAAAATATCCGCGGAGTAACGTACCGCGTCGATGCTCCCGACGATTACGGCGTCCTTCTGTGTCGACGGGTCCCAGAGATCCTCGCATTCCAGGCGTTTGGTGACGATCATCGAGGCGGTGAGATACATCGGGAACGCCACGATCGCTTCCCTCCCGGTGTAGGTTTTTTCTCTCCTGAGAAAAAGAATCGCCGTGACGGCGATCGCCGCGGCGGTAATCACGGCGATCGCGGAAATGATGATTTTCTTTTTCCGCGGCTTCGATTTGCTCGGCGTCAGCGGCGTTTTCTGCTTCAGCTCGCTCATGCAGTAAAGGCAGAAGGCGGCGTTTTCCTGCAGTCGCGCGCCGCAGCGGGGACAGTAAAGCCCCCCGTTCGTCTGCTGCGTCATCCCAGCGTCTCCCTTCCGTACTCAAACAGCAATTCGTTGGTTTTCACTACGTCGTATCCCTTCATCAGCGCGAAAATGATCACGCAGTCCGTCGGGTCCTTCGCGTAAAGCGTCGGGTAGCCGGTCTTTTTCAGCAGCGTCTGCGTCTCGTCGAAATTAAGGCCCATCCCGAAGGCGAGGCACAGCAGCTTTTCCCGCGCGGGACGCGGGCGGACGCCGGAAAAAATCTGGTAGGCGTAAACCTCGCTGAGCTGCGCGTCGCGGATCACCTGCGCCTTGCTCAGCCCCTTTTCCGCGATCAGCGCGTTCAGATAATCCGCCGGCGCCGTCTCGCACAGCTCCTGTCCGTTCCGCTCGATAAAACGGTTGAAATCAGAGAACTGCCGCAGCTCCTCCAGCAGCTCGTCCGTATTCTTCTTCATATGAATCACCTTTTTTAAGATAACAGAGAAAAAGAATTTTGTCAACTATGCGGACAGCATAGGACTTTTTGGCCGGAGGGAGGTATAATGTGGGTAAATTCTGATTTATCGCTGCGCGATAAATCAGAATTTGGTTACCGGTTACCGGTTGTCGGTTGTTGGTGTCGGTAAATTTAACGCTTATGTGTCCTTTCTTGCGGGAGCGTCAATTTTACGCTGTCACCGATTACCGATCCCCGATTGCCGACGACCGTAAATT